>CAZEWA010000001.1:0-14453 GCA_964515685.1 uncultured Polyangiales bacterium
CCTTGTCACGGTGGAGGAGAGCGATGGCTGAGTCCCAAGAGAAGCGCGTGCCGATCCTGTCGCGTCTGAGCCCTCCAGAGGGCGCGGTTCGCGGCAAGAACCGCATCGGTCGTGGTATCGGTTCCGGCTGGGGCAAGACCGGCGGCAAGGGGCAGAAGGGTCAGAAGGCCCGCGGTACCATGAAGCGCCTTGGTTTCCAGGGCGGTCAGATGCCGTTGCAGCGCCGTCTTCCGAAGATCGGTTTCAACAACATCTTCGCGGTTAACTACGCTCCGGTGAACGTGGCCGATTTGGACATGTTCGACGCGGGAACCGTTGTCGATGAAGCAGCCCTGCGTTTTCAGCGCGTGGTGCGTGGTCGTTGGGACGGCGTGAAGGTGCTTGCTTCCGGTGAGATCACCAAGGCCATTTCGGTCAAGGTCGACGCCATCAGTGCAGCAGCTAAAGAGAAGATTGAAAAGGCCGGCGGCAGCGTGGAGCTTATTCCGCGTCGCGAGAAGGGGCCTCGCAAGGCCGAGTGAACGCGGACTCGCGTATTTTGCGCGAGGCGATCACGAAGGGTGGATCAGTTGAGCATCTTGTCCAACATCGGCAAGGTACCGGAGCTGCGGCGCCGCATTCTCTTTACTGTGGGAATGCTTGCGGTTTATCGCATCGGAATCTTCGTCACGACTCCCGGCGTCGACCGAAACGTGATGAAGTCGATCGTCGCGGATCAAAGCGCCACTTTCCTGGGCATGTTTAACATGTTCTCGGGCGGAGCACTCGAGCAACTCTCGATCTTCGCGCTGGGAATCATGCCCTACGTTTCGGCGAGCATCATCCTGCAGCTCATGACGGTGGTCGTGAAGCCGCTCGAGGAGCTTCGCAAGGAAGGGGAAGCGGGGCAGCGGAAGATCAACCAGTACACCCGATACGGGACGGTGGTCATCAGCATCGTCCAGAGCATCGGCTTGTCGATGTACTTTGAGGGCCTGAACGGCTCGACTCAGTACGGCGACGTGGTGCGGGAGCCAGGCTGGGGCTTCCGGCTCATGACTCTCGTTTCGCTCACGACCGGAACCGCGTTCATCATGTGGCTTGGTGAGCAGATCACCGAGCGCGGCATCGGCAACGGTACCTCGATGATCATCTTCGCGGGTATCTGCTCGGACCTTCCGGACGCTCTGTTCCGCACCATTTCGCTACTCAAGACAAGCGAAACCCTGCAACCGGTCGAGTTGCTCATCGTCTCGGCGATCTGCGTCGGCATTGTGTGGGTGATCTGCCGGGTTGAGCGCGCGCAGCGACGCATCCCGATTCACTACGCGCGTCGTATGGTGGGTCGCAAGATGTACGGCGGTCAGACGTCGCACCTGCCACTTCGCGTGAATATGGCTGGCGTTATCGCTCCGATTTTTGCGTCATCCTTGCTGATTTTCCCGGGAACCCTTCAGCGTCTGAAGCTTCCGGGTATGGAGTGGCTCACGAACGCATTGCAGCCAGGCAACTGGAGCTATCTGGTTGTGTTCGTGCTGATGATTATCTTCTTCTCGTTCTTCTACACCTCGGTGACGTTTCAGCCGGTTGAGGTTGCGGAGAATCTCAAGAAGCAAAACGCCTTTATCCCGGGAATTCGACCTGGGAAGAGCACGGCCGACTACATCGATCGCATTGCGATGCGTCTGACGGCGGGCGGCGCTCTGTATGTCGCTCTCGTGTGCACGATCCCGTCGTTGCTACAGTCCTACTTCCACGTACCGTTCTATTTCGGTGGAACGTCGATCATGATTGTCGTGGGCGTAGCCCTGGATACGGTGCAGCAGGCGGAGTCGTACTTGATCACACGACACTACGAGGGCTTGACCGGCCCGCGCGGCCCGCGTATTCGCGCACGGAAGGGGTGACACGTGGACTTGGTCTTGTTCGGCCCGCCAGGTGCGGGAAAGGGCACTCAAGCGAAGCGTCTGGTGGAATTACTCAAAATTCCTCAGATTTCGACGGGTGACATGATGCGTGCGGAGCGTGCCGGCGGATCTGAGCTAGGCCAGCGCTTCGATCACTTCATGTCTCAGGGATTGTTGGTCCCAGATGAGCTCGTACTGGAGCTTATCGAGAAGCGAATTTCCCAGCCCGATTGTTCCGGTGGGGCCATTTTCGATGGCTATCCCCGGACGGTTGCGCAGGCTGAGGCGTTCGACGCGATGCTTTCGAAGCTCGGTCGGAAGATCGTTAAAGTCGTCTCGATGGAGGTGCCGCTCGAAGAAATGGTCGAGCGCGCCGTGGGGCGACGTATCCACGAAGAGACTGGACGAATTTACCATTTGCGCTATGATCCGCCCCCCCAAGGTCTTGCGGGGACGCTCGTGCAGCGTAAGGACGACACAGAAGAGGTCGTTCGTAAGCGCTTCACTGAGTACGAGGAGAAAACCCGCCCGGTGCTCGGTTACTATACCGCGCAGGGATTGGTGACCGGGGTCAATGGAGTGGGTAGCCTCGATGAGGTGACCGCTCGGATTCGAGAAGCTCTAGGGCTTTGAGATCGTCCCTGAGACACCAAAAAGAGTAGTGACCTGCCGAAAAATGACCGGCAGGAAGAGTTCGGAGAAGAATAGCACGAGTGTCGGCTGGCAGAGAGACGGAAGGCACGGTAGAGCACGCCCTCCCAAAGGGGCTTTACCGGGTTCGTTGTGACGATGGAAGCGTCCTCGTCGCGTCTCTTGGAGGCGTCGCTCGACAAGTTACGGTCAAGATTATCCCCGGGGATCGCGTGTTGCTAGAGATAGCAACATTCGACCCCACCCGAGCCCGGATTCTGGGCCGCGTGTAGGGAATCCCCCTGGGAACGGTCAAGACCCGCAAGATGGAACCGACAGAGGCACGATCATGAAGGTACGCCCAAGCGTCAAGAAAGTTTGCGACAAGTGCAAGGTGATCCGCCGCAAGGGTGTGCTTCGGGTTATCTGCGAGAACCCACGTCATAAGCAGCGTCAGGGTTGAGGGAGATACTGAATCATGGCCCGTATTGCAGGCGTTGACCTTCCCCCGCGCAAGCACGTAACCATCGCGCTTCGCTATATTTTTGGCATCGGCCCCGCGAAAGCGAAGGCTATCTGTCTGGCGACTGGGGTCCCCGAGAATCGGAAGATCGAGGAGCTGACAGAGACGGATATCAAGCGCATTCGCGAGTACCTTGATGCGAACGTTCGCGTCGAAGGTGACCTGCGTCGCGATATCTCGATGGATATCAAGCGTCAGATGGACCTTGGTACCTACCGTGGTCTGCGCCATCGCCGCAGCCTTCCGGTTCGTGGCCAGCGTACCAAAACTAATTCGCGCACCCGTAAGGGCCCGCGTCGAGGCGCTACGCGCCGCTGAACAATGAACGCCGGACCCGAGTTTGGGTCCAGGGGTTCCTGGGAATTCAGGCGCAAGGCGCCGTTGAGTGAGAGCAAGGTAGATCGATGGCAAATCCGAAGGCCGGCAAGAAGAAGGTCAAGAAGAACGTCGCGACGGGCATCGCGCACATTCAGTCGACCTTCAACAACACGATCGTCACCGTCACGGACATCCAAGGGAACGTCGTGGCGTGGTCGAGTTCCGGTTCGAGCAACTTTAAGGGCTCACGCAAGAGCACGCCCTTTGCCGCCCAGATCGCTGCAGAGAATGCAGCGCGGAAGGCACAGGAGCACGGAATGCGCTCACTTGCCATCTTCGTGAACGGACCTGGCGCGGGACGTGAGTCTGCGCTTCGCGCGTTCCAGATCGTAGGCATGAAGATCACGCTTATTCGTGACGTCACGCCCATCCCCCACAACGGCTGCCGCCCGCCCAAGCGTCGTCGCGTCTGATTTTCCGCTCGCGCGCCACGCGGCGCGCTTCGACCTCGCAGGTACAAGGACTTCCTCATGGCTCGTTATATCGGACCCGTTTGCCGCCTCTGCCGTCGCGAAGGCACCAAGCTCTTCCTCAAGGGCGACCGTTGTTTCACTGATAAGTGCGCAGTGGATCGCAGGCCGTATCCGCCTGGGCAGCATGGACAGCGCCGCACCAAGTTCACCGAGTACGGAATCCGCCTTCGTGAGAAGCAGAAGGTTTCCCGTATCTACGGCGTGCTTGAGCGTCAGTTCCGTCGCTACTTCAAGGAAGCGGATCGCGGTAAGGGCGTCACGGGCGAGACCCTGCTTTCGTTGCTTGAGCGTCGTTTGGACAACACGTGCTTCCGTCTTGGTTTCGCGGCGACGCGCTCCGAGGCACGGCACTTGGTGCGTCACAAGCACGTCTCGGTCAATGGCCGCACGGTGAACATTCCTTCCTTCCGCGTGAAGGCGGGAGACAAAGTGGAAGTTCGCGAGGCGAGCCGCAAGATGGCACGCGTCACGAGCGCGCTGGATGCAGCCGAGAAGCGTGGTATCCCGAGCTGGCTCGAGCTGAATCGCGAAGCTTTTGCGGGTACGGTCAAGTCGATGCCCGTGCGCGAAGAGATTACGCTTCCCATCCAAGAGCAGCTCATCGTTGAGTTCTACTCACGCTGATTCTGTTTTCGGTTGGATTCCGTGGGGTGGGCACCCTCGCAACAATATTGCGAAAGAGCCCGTTTTCGTTTTCATCAGGTTCATTAGGAGAGAGACCACATGAGCACCTCGCAGATGGTGGCCCGCAACTGGCGAGACCTGATCCGGCCCAAGTCCCTGTCGGTAGAGCAAGAGACGCTCACGCCGACCTATGGTCGGTTCATCTGTGAGCCCCTTGAGCGCGGGTTTGGCATCACGCTGGGGAATTCCCTGCGTCGCGTGCTTCTTTCCTCGCTTCAGGGTGCAGCAATCACCGCCGTCAAGATTGACGGGGCGCTGCACGAGTTCACGTCGGTCCCTGATGTCGTTGAGGATGTCACGACCATCGTGCTCAACCTCAAAGAGGTTGTGGTACGTGCGTACAGCCCACGTACTCACGTGGTCCGCATCGAGAAGGACGGTCCTTGTGAGGTCAAGGCTGGAGACATCCAGACCAGCGATCAGATCGAGGTCCTCAACCCCGAGCACGTGATTTGCACGGTGTCGAAGGGTGGTCGCTTCTCGGCGGAGCTCACAATCACGGTTGGCCGTGGTTATGTGCCGTCGGAGCGCACCAAGCAGCCCGGTCAGCCTATCGGCACGATCGCGATCGACGCGCTCTACTCGCCGCTGCGCAAGGTCAACTACACAGTGACCAACGCACGCGTCGGGCAGATGACGGACTACGACAAGCTCACGCTTGAAGTATGGACCGACGGGTCGGTGAAGCCCCAGGACTCCGTGGCCTACGCGGCCAAGATTCTGAAGGATCAGCTCACGATCTTCATCAACTTCGAAGAGGAGCCTGAGGCCACTTCGACGGTGAAGGAAGAGGACGAGCCTCTCAATGAGAACCTGTTCCGTTCGGTTGAGGAACTGGAGCTTTCGGTGCGTTCGGCAAACTGCCTGCAGAACGCAAACATTCACCTCATCGGTGAGCTGGTTCAGCGCACCGAGAGCGAGATGCTGAAGACGAAGAACTTTGGCCGTAAGTCGCTGAAGGAAATCAAAGAGATCCTGGCGGATATGGGTCTCTCGCTCGGCATGCGCATCGACAACTGGCCGCAGATGTTGGAGCGGTGGAAGCAGCAGCAGTCGGCTGGCTGATCTGGCAGCAGCAGGTTTAGAGCGGCGGGAGCCGCGAGGATTTAGGTATCATGCGTCATCTCAAGGCAGGCCGGAAGTTTGGCCGCAACACCAGCCACCGTCGCGCCATGTTCCGCAATCTGGCGGCGAACTTGGTGCTTCACGAGCGCATCGAGACCACCGATGCGAAGGCGAAGGAGCTGCGTCGTATTGCTGAGCGTCTTATTACCCGCGCTACGCGCTTGGGTGATGCGCTTACGGTCGATGTGAACGCTGTTCCGGAGGCGGAGCGGGCTCAGGTTGTCGCACGTCGTGTTCATGCACATCGGCTCGTTGCTCGCTTCCTGCCGCGCTACGTGGCGAAGCAGGGTGCGGACGGCGAGAAGATCGAGGTCGACCTCGTCTACAAGCTGTTCCACGAGATCGCTCCTCGCTACATGGAGCGCGTCAAGGCTGGCAAGGGCGGTGGTTACACCCGCATCGTCAAGCTTGGCTCACGCCGCGGCGACAACGCTCCGATCTCGATCATCGAATTCGTCTGAGCCTGGGCAGCTGCTGCGCATGATGGGTACTCCTCGGCTAGAGGCGTGCCCATTTTTCGTTGGGGGCCGAGCATCGAGCGGCCGGGCCACACGGGCTGTCGGTGAGGCGCTGCTTGTGAGCTGCCGTGGTCTGCTACTAGGTCCTTCGCCGTCGATCGTTTAGAGCGCCTGACCGTCGTAGCGGTGGCGACTTAGGCTGTCGGCGTCGATGCCTTCGAGACAGCGCGTGTTGATCGCAATCATTTCGGAGCCATCGGGCGCTTGGCCTCGGGCGAAGGAGCGCACGCCGCAGGTGGAGCAGAAGAAGTGGTGGATGACCTTCTTGTTGAACTGGTAGTCGGTCAGCGCGCCCTCTCCCTGTTCAAGCGTAAAGTTCAAAGCCGGCACGAACGAGAGTAGGGTGCCCGTTCGTGCACAGATGGAGCAGTTACAGGCGATGACAGGGCTTGTGAGGTCGGCCTGCACGCGATAGCGAACCTTGCCGCAATGACAGCCACCGACGTATTCCTTGAGTTCGGACATGGTGCTCCTTTGAGTCGGAGTCTACCAAAAAATTCCGAGACTCGCTCCTCAGGCCAGGGTGCTGTGCGAACCGAGGCGAACGTTGCTGTTGCGGCTGCGCACGTGTGTGGTGGGTCGCCAGCGTTTGGCGGTCAGGATGTAGCCGAACTGATTGCCGCGAAATCCTGGAATGCGCAGTGAGGGTGTCTACCTGGCCGAGGCCAGGAACTAGCGACTTCGAGTGTCGGTGTGCAGCTTGCGCGCGCAAACTCCGGCACACAGGAGAGTCGAAACCTTGTCAGGCCGTAGTGGTCGGCGTGCCGGAGGGTGGAACTTCGTTCTCGGTGGATTCTGCGGGCCCGTCGTCGTCGATTCGTTGGGTGCGATTGGCTCGCAACAAGGCAAAACCTCCGAGCGCCATCAGCAAGGCAGCGCAAAAGCCCAGGATGCGCCGGTGTCGCTGCTCACGCGTTGCGCGCGCCCCGCTGAGCTCATCGAGCGCGCTCTCTGCGGGCGTGAAGCTCGGGTCCAGTAAAGTCGCGCGTTCGAAGCTCGTAAGGTCGAGCACACCGTCGGCAAGGCGAAGCTCGCCTTCAAGGTATGCGATGCGCGCGCGCAGCAGGTTCTTATGGGCTTCGTCGGAACTCAAGCGCAGGGCGCGCCGATAGAAGCTGAGTGCCGTTTCTGCCTGCTGCTCGGAGAGCGCGTGCTCTGCAAGTTGGGTGAACAACGGCGCTGTACGTTCGGCCTGGTCATGGCTTGGTGAAACACGCAGTGCGGCGTCGAGGGCAGCGCGCGCTTCCTCGTGAGCCTCGTTGTCCAGGGCTTTGTGTGCACGCGCGAGCTCCGCGTCGAAGATGCGCTGCTTGGGTTCTTCGTGTAGTCGATACAGCTCGTTGAGGATGCGTTGGTGGCTCCAGCTGGGGTCTGGATCCTTGCCCGTGGCGTTGAGGTAGCGTTCGCGGATTTGCCAGATGGCGTTGCGTCCGAAGCGAGCGACTGCCCGGCGTGCCGCGCGTTGTACTTCGAGCCGCTCGTCTGTGACGTAAGAGACCACGACCGGCATGGCATCGAACGCAAGCGTGTCACCGTAGGCGCTGAGGATGGCCGACAGCAGCGCCACATCGTCTTGCTGCACGGCTCGACCCGGTGAGGTGATGGCCATGGCTTTGAGGCTTTCCAGGCAAAACGCTCGCACCCAGGGCTTACCGTTGTTTTGGTAGCGGATCAGGGCGGGTAGCAAGAGCACGCTCAGCCGCTCGCGAATGCGTGGGGCTTCGTAGCGAAACAGCTTGCTGTGGAGCGGGAGCAGCCGGCTCACGAGGACGTCGGAGGCCTCGGGGCTGCGCTGGGCTTCGAGCGCACGCAACAGGGCAATCAGCTCGGCGCCGAGGACTGCACCCGGTGTTCGGGTGCGATCGAGCGTCGGCAGGGCGCCCTGTGCGAGGTCGACCGGGGCGTCGGGAGCCTCCACGCCTTGGATCTTGCGAAAGTCCGTGAACGCCTTGAGGACGGCCTCTTGGTCGAACCCTCGCTGAGCCAGTGCCGAAAGGCGTGCGCTTATCGCAGGCAGCGCATCCTCGCCCAGAGCGACCAAAGCTTCAAATGCAGCCTGACGTTCGGCTCGGGCCTCGCTCCCCAGCTGCTTTGCCGTGACCTCTAGCTCTTTGAGCGTGGGGGCAGTGGCGCTGAGGGGCGCTGTAAGCTTGGCTTGCTCGCTGTCCTCGCCCTCCACGGCAGCGGCCGAGACAGGCGCTAGGACGGTTCCAAGGGCAAGCCACAGGGCAAGTCCCTGCGGGCACATCAGCCATCGATGTCCTCGAGGGGGCCCTGGCCGCACAAGGCGCATGCCCTCCTCCACCCGCGTAGGGGCCGTCACGGGACGATCCTGAAGTCGGCGAATTCTCCCGTGTAACTTCGCCAACGGGTCTCGGTTTTCTCGACCCGGGCGGTGGCTGGGCCGTGCTGGGCCCAAGAAAGGAAGTCCTTTACCTGGTCTTCCTCCCCCTCCACTACGCACTCCACGCCTAAATCGTGGCGGTTTTTGACCCAACCGGTCAGTCCCAGGCGCTTGGCTTCGCGTTGGGCGGATGCGCGGTAATAGACGCCCTGCACCCGGCCCCGCACGATAAGATGTAAGCGCTTCTGGCCCATGTTCTCAGTTTTTGTACCGTCGCCAGTTCCGGGGGGCAACTTTTGGCGCAACGCCGTCTCAAGCGGGGTGCCCCCATTGCGGAGCTTGCCAAGGCGAGTTAGATCAGCAGGCCTCGCTCCTATACTCGGAGCAGGCACGGAAGGCAGAACCCATGAAGCCCGAAATCCATCCTGATTACAAGGAAGCCACCATCACCTGTGCGTGTGGTGAGGCGGTCCAGACCCATTCCACGGCAGGCTCGTTCTCCGTGGATATCTGCAGCCAGTGCCACCCGTTCTACACGGGTAAGCAGCGCATCGCTGACACGGCCGGCCGCGTCGAGCGCTTCAAGCGCAAGTACGGCAAGCAGTAGTCGTCGAGCGACACTGGTTCTCGTACACGTGCCCGTACCGGTGCCCGCACGTGAGCGGGTATGGTACTGGGCGCGCACGAGAACTTGAGGCGACGAGATGAGTGAGCCAGCGAAACCGTATATCGGAGGTCAGGCAGTCATCGAGGGCGTGATGATGCGCGCTCCAAAGTCGCTGACCGTGGCCGTACGGCGTCCAGACGGTGCCATCGTCGTTCGCGAAGGGCCGCTGCGTACCAAGCTGCTCAACGGGCCGCTCAGTAAGATTCCAGGCTTACGTGGCGTGGTGATGCTGGTCGAGTCGCTGTCGCTGGGCTACGGCGCGCTGCGCTTTTCGGTCGAGCAGCAGATGACGGAAGAAGAGCGCGCTAAGGCCGGCGAAGGCGGAAGCACGGCTTTCTTGTCGATGGCGCTGGCCATCGGGCTGTTCATCTTGTTGCCCCAGGGCATGACGTCGGGCCTGGCCAAGCTTATCGGTGCCGACTGGAATCTGCAGTCGCCGGCGTTCCACGCGGTGACCGGAGCCTGTAAGCTGCTGGTTTTCACGGGCTATCTGACGCTCATCAGCCGCTTCGAAGAAGTGCGGCGGGTGTTCCAGTATCACGGTGCCGAGCATAAAACGATCTTTGCCTACGAGGCAGGACTTCCGCTCAACATCGAGAACGTGAAGAAGCAGTCCACGCTGCATCCGCGCTGTGGCACCACGTTCTTGGTCATCGTAATCGCGGTCTCGATCGTGCTCGGGGCCACGGCGACGCCGCTGCTCTTACCGCATGCCGAAGGCACCTTCGGTTGGATTCAGACCTTCCTGTTGCGCGTGATGCTCCTGCCGTTCGTGGCGGCTATTTCCTACGAGCTGCAGCGCTTGTCAGCCCGTTATTGCACCACGGGGCCGCTCAGGTTCTTGCTGTACCCGGGGTTTTTGTACCAGAAGATCACCACGCGCGAGCCGGATGACACACAGCTCGAGGTCGCCATTGCAGCCATGGAAGTGGCGCGCGTGGCAGACGAGGCGGCGCAGGAAAAGGCCGCTCACGCGCCGTCAGACGCTCCCGATCGTGTTCACGTATTTCCATCTTTTGCGGGGCTTTCCGAGGCGGTTTCTCGTGGTCTCGCTCCCGCTGCGGCCGAGTAAACCCACCCCATGTTGCCCATTCGTAAGCTTGAGTCTTTGACGGCGCGTTTTGCCGAAATCGAAGAGCTTTTGTGCCAGCCGCACATCCTGACTGACGCCAAAAAGTACACGGAGCTCAATCGCGAGCGAGCGGACCTCAACGAGCTTGTCGCGACGTTTGGGCGCTATCAGCGTGCCGAGAGGCAGCTTTCGGACGATCGCGTGGCGCTTTCGGATCCTGAGCTGCGCGAGCTTGCTGAACTCGAGATTCCAGAGCTCGAACAAGAACTCGAGACGCTCGAACAGGAAATTAACCTGCTCTTGTTGCCGAGCGATCCGAACGATGCGCGCAACACGGTGCTCGAGATTCGAGCCGGCACAGGTGGCGAAGAGGCGGCGCTTTTTGCGGCCGACCTGTACCGCATGTACTCGCGCTATGCGGAAGGGCGAAACTGGAAGGTCGAGGTGCTTTCCGTGAGTGAAGCGTCGGCTGGAGGTTTCAAAGAAATCGTGGCGCTGGTGAGCGGAGAGCGCGTGTATTCGCAGCTTCGTTTCGAGGCCGGAGTGCACCGCGTGCAGCGCGTGCCCGCGACGGAAGCCCAGGGGCGCATCCACACGTCCACGGCAACCATTGCGGTGTTGCCCGAGGCGGAGGAAGTCGACGTGGAGATTCGCGAAGAGGATCTCGAGATCCAGACGACCCACTCGGGAGGGCCGGGTGGACAGCACGTGAACACCACGAACTCCGCGGTGCAGATGTTCCACAAACCCTCCGGCATCATGATCAAGTGCCAAGAGGAGCGCTCACAGCACAAGAATAAGGCGCGCGCGCTGAAGATTCTGCGCTCGAAGCTGCTGTCGGCCGCCCAAGAGGCGCACGACAAAGCGATAGCCGATGAGCGGCGTGGCATGGTGGGTTCGGGCGAGCGATCCGAGAAGATCCGAACCTACAATTACCCGCAAAATCGCGTGACGGATCACCGCATCGGCCTCACGCTCCATCAGCTAGACGCGGTTGTTCAAGGTGATCTGGAAGTCCTTTTCAGTGCGCTCCGGCAGCACCACCAGGCGGCCCTGCTGGAGGCCCAGCAGAATAAGAGCTAAAGAAGGGCTGAAGCATGCAGGGTCGTACACAGCCCCGAGACGAACGCGTAAACCGGTACGCAGAGGCCATGGTGCCCACCGAGTACGGTCTGATGCGAGTTATCGTGTATCACGAGGCCGGCACGCCCCATGAACACGCGGCGATTGTCCATGGCGACGTCGCCGGCAAGAGTGATGTGCTCGTGCGCGTGCACAGCGAGTGCTTTACGGGCGAGGTCTTGCACTCGCTGAAGTGCGATTGTCGGGAGCAGCTCGACTACGCACTGCGGGCCATCGTCGAAGCGGGCGCAGGCGTGGTGGTCTACCTGCGCCAAGAGGGGCGTGGCATCGGCCTCGGCAACAAGATTCGCGCGTACGCGCTGCAGCAAGAGCAGGGCGCAGACACGGTGGACGCCAACCGCTTGCTCGGCTTTGAGGACGACCTGCGCGCCTACCATGCGGGCGCCACGGTGTTTCGCGATTTGGGTGTTCAGTCCCTGCGTCTACTCACGAATAACCCGGCCAAGGTCGAAGCCTTGCGCGCTGAAGGGATGGTCGTGGAGCGGGTGGCGGTGAGCATCGAGCCCGGCGACCACAATCGTGGCTACATCGACACGAAGCGTCAGCGTATGGGGCATCTCAGCTGAGGTCGTAGGGCAGCGTCGGCGTATGGGTACCTGAGCTTACGTTACTGAGCGAACGGGATACTTACTCTTCCATGCGCCGAGCGTGCCGAGGCGCGGTTAAATCGCAGATTTCCAGTATGTCTCCGGCGTACCTGGTTGGACCAAAACGGTCGTTCTTACCGGCCTTTTTGTGGATGGGTAGGGTGAATCCGACCCATGCTGGCGTTGCTCGGCGTGCAACGTAAGCATAAGGTTCCGATGTCAGAGAACGAAAAAAGTAGACGGACGGCGGGGGTTTTGGCCACACGATGACGTGGGGGAGGAGTCTCCGCTTCTCCCCGTGCCCAAGTCTCGCTCTCAAGACCTTCGAGGACAGGACCTTCCACGTGCCCAATTCCGCCCGATTTCTAAGAAACCGCCACGCTTTTGGGTTGCTCATCGCCATCTCGCTCGCTGCCTGCTCAGGCGCGGGCGGACAGGGAGGCACGAAGCAAGATGACGACCTCGATGCCGGAGACGATGCCAGTACCGGAGAGGGCGACGGAGGTGAGGGGGGCGAGGAACGCCACGACGATGACGGAGACGGCGTGCGCGACGGGCTTGATAACTGCCCCAAGCGAGCGAATCCCGACCAAGCGGACGTCGACCGAGACGGCGTGGGAGACGCTTGCGACAACTGTGAGGCGGTTGCAAATAACGACCAAGCGGACATCGACCGCGACGGCGTAGGCGACGCCTGCGATTCGCCCATCTTCACACCCGACGGCGACGACGACGGAGATGGGCTTACCAACGAAGAAGACCTGTGTCCGTTCAAGGCAGATCCATCGAACCTCGACAGCGATGGGGACGGCGTGGGTGACGTGTGCGACAACTGCCCGTCCACTGCGAATTCGAACCAGCTCGACACCGATAAGGACGGTCGCGGGGATGCTTGCAAAGACGGCGAACCCGCGCTGAAAGACACAGATGGCGACGGCATCTTTGACGCGCACGACAATTGTCCGAGCGTTAAGAATGCAGATCAGCTCGACACCGACAAGGACGGCCGCGGGGATGCTTGTGACAACTGCCCGAGCGTAGCGAACTACTCGCAGGCCGATGCGGACAACGACGGGGTTGGAAATGCATGTGAGCAGCTCACCTCGAATCCTGATGGCGACGACGACGGCGACGGCGTGAAAAACGGAGTCGATAACTGCCCTCTTACCGCCAACGTCAACCAGGCGGATACCGACAAAGATGGGGTGGGCGACGCATGCGATAACTGCGAAACCATCGCCAACGCCTCGCAGACAGACAGCGACAACGACGGCGAGGGAGATGCATGCGAAGGCGTAGCGCCTGATCTCGATTCAGATGGCGACGGCTATCCGAACGACATCGACAAGTGCCCGAGCAAGAACGACCCCAACAACGCAGACACGGATGGCGATGGTGTCGGCGATGCTTGTGACAATTGTCCCAACGTGGCCAACCCTGGACAGGAAGATGTCGATACCACCACGCCAGCGGGTGCTGCTTGCGAGACGGTGCTCGTCATCCCGCCGGGCAAGAGCTGCGAGGGGGCGAGCAGCGCCACCAACGTGATCCGACCGAACCTGGTGTTCGTGCTCGATGAGTCGCTTTCGATGACCGACCCGTCGGGAGTCGCCGGGCAGACTCGCCAGCAGGTTTGGGAGAACGCGCTGGCGCCGACAGCTTCGGGCGGCGGAGGCCTGGCCGCGCGTGTCGGTGATGGCAACTTCAACTTGGCGGTAGCAGGGTTTACGACGACCTCGCGCGGCGCCGACACGAATACATGCAATGCCCTTCCGCAGGGAGGAGCCAACAACATGGCGCTCAGCACGCCGCAGAATTACGGCACGCTGAACACGGGTTGCGGCGGTACGTTTGCGGCTTGTTTCCAGAGCAAAGGAGCACTCGACCTGGGCTTCTACACGCCCACGGCTGCGGCGCTCAAGGGAACGCTGAGTCGGCGACTGTTTGAGCTTTCAGGCGATGCCGACAACGCTTCTCGTAAGAAGGCTGTCTTGCTCGTGACGGATGGTGCGCCCACGTCATGCCCCAACGCAACCCGTAATGATCCGGGCCCGCGCAACGTCAGCATGCGTGCTTCAATTACCGAGGCGCGTGCCATTGCCACCGATACGGGTGGCGGTGCCACGGACCGCGTCCCGGTGTACGTGCTCGGCTTCAGTGGCGTGAACGTGGACATGATGCAGCTCTTGGCCAACGCGGGCGATCCGGCGCATACCGGGCCGTTCCAGCTTTGCGACCGAGACAATGGCTACGGGAGCAACTGCATCTGCAACAACAGCAGCAGCGATGATGGCTCGAGCCCTAGCATTGCAAATGTCAGTGCGAACAACTCGCGCTACCGCCCCACGGGCTGCACCAACTGGAATTTAGTGACGAAGAGCACTTGGTACACGCTGACCAACGTGAACTCGATCGTGAATGCG
>CAZEWA010000001.1:14553-59659 GCA_964515685.1 uncultured Polyangiales bacterium
TGCTTAGTACCGAGCGGCTTGCGCCAGTGCGTCGGTGGCTTCCGAGGCGCCGGCCACCCGGAAGTACGCGACGCTGAGAGCTATCAAGGAAAGCGGGGTCGTGAGCAAAACCCCGAGCAGGACCGCGCCTCCGATGCTCTGCGCGATGGCAATGACGATTGCGATGGTCAGTGTGTTGACGAAGTTGGCTTGCACCAAAGCGACGCTGCGCTGCACCGCGGCGATGGCGCCTGCTCCTTCGTAGGCGATGGCCGGCAGCGTGAACATGGTGAACAGCAGGACGGCCAGGCCTGGCAGGATCAGAAAGAGGCCACCGACAAACACGGCGATGCTCACGAGTAGAAAAGCGATGAAGCTCGGTACGAAGCGATCGAAGCCGCTGAACAGGTCGCCCAAGGACACGCTCTCTCCGCGCACTCCGCGCCGGATCATGTCGAGGTAACCCACGAACAAGGGCCCTGCGACGATGCCCAAGCTGATGATGCTGAGCGCTGTCACCACAAGCGATGCGACCACGTAGGTCACGGGATCTTTGCAAAAGACCGACCAGGTCTGGCTGACGACTCCCTTGACGAAGTCTTCGGTTCCCTCTGCTTGTGACATGGATCCTTCCCCCTCTTGTAAAAGCATGCCCTCGAGTGAGGACTCCGGGAGCCTAACCTATTTCGGATTACACACATCCAGAACTCCGGCCATAACTCGCGAGGTACGAGCCCATCGTGGTTCACGTCGCGGCACTCTTGTGGAAGACTGACTGTGTCAGCGTGTCGAACGCCTACATTCCACCACCTGAGCAACCATGAGTCAGCGTCAAACCGCCCTGGATGCCACGTTGCCTCCGCCTGCGCCTGAACCAGCGAGCGGGATAGCTCCGGGTTTCTTGGTGGATGGTCGCTATCGAATTCTCGAACAACTCGGGGAAGGCGGAATGGGCGCCGTCTTCATCGCGGAGCACGTCGCGCTGCAGAAGCAGGTTGCACTCAAGACGATTCACGCCGAACTCACAGGTCACGCCGAGATTGCGGCGCGCTTTGCTCGGGAAGCGATGGCGAGTGCGCGCATCGAACATCCAGGCGTGGTTTCCGCGCTCGATTTCGGAACGCTCGAAGGCGGTGGCGCTTTCCTTGTCATGCAACTCGTGCGCGGTGAAGGCCTGCGAGAGCGCTTGCTTCGCGAGTCTGCATTGCCTTGGCGTGACGCGTGCGAGCTTATGGAGCAGATGTCGGACGCGGTGGCGGCCGCGCATGCAGAGGGCATCGTACATCGCGATCTCAAGCCTGAGAATGTCGTGCTGGAGAACGCAAAGTCTGGCGGCGTGGTGGTGCGCGTCCTCGACTTTGGCATCGCGCACCTGCGAAGTGAATCGGCGCTTGCGGTGCCCACGCATGCGGGTGCTCCGCTGACACGGCTCGGCGTGGTGATGGGGACGCCCGGATACATGGCCCCGGAACAAGCGGTTGGGCAGCCTGTTGACGAACGCACGGATGTGTACGCGTTGGGCGTCATGCTTTGGGAGCTCTTGGCCGGTAGGCGGCCCTTCAGCGGCGAGACGCTGACTGCGATCATTACGCAGCAGTTTGCAGCGGAGCCGCCGGCCCTTCCGAGCGACGCGCAGGCGGTGCCTTCTGGGCTCGCTGCGCTGGTCGCACAGATGCTGTCGGCTCGGCCTGAGGAGCGGCCCGCGAGCGCCTTCGAAGTGCGCGACAGGTTGCGTGCACTGCGCCACGAGCCGCAGGCTCTTTTGCCGGCGCTTGCAGGAAAGCCTTTGGCGGTTCCGCAGGCTCTGGGCGCGCTGAAAGCGCGCGCCTTCGCGCTGTTTTCTCCGCAGCGGCAGGCTGCGGCTGTACGAACCTTGGGCGTGCTGAAAGCGCGAGCTGTGGCCCTCACGCTGCGTCAGAAGGGGATTGCCCTAGGCGCGCTTATCCTCTCTGGCATCGCGCTATGGCTTCAGCTTCGTGAGCCCGCGCTGGAAACTGCAAAAGTTCCGCCTGTCGCCGCGCAAAGCCGAGAAATTGCAGAAAAAACGCAGAAACGCAGCCAGCGGGCAAGCCGCGAGGAACGTGCAGAGCCTGTGCCCACGAGCACTCCGACGTCCGCGCAGCCGACACCGAAAAAACCTGCCAACGAGTCTGGCGGGCAGTCGGGCGGAAGCAGCAAGCAGGGCGGTCGGCGCGTGGGGGATAAGCTGAAGCGAGCTGTAAACTCGATATTCAACTGACACGTCGACACGTTCGTAGTTGGGGAGCGAAGTGTGGAATAGTCGCGTGCGAACCGCGCTATCGCTGACAGCAGGAGTATCATGCGCGAAAAAAAGACGCGAACCTGCGACGCCCAACTCGAAGCTCCGCAGACGCTGCTTCTGACGGGCGCCGCGGGAGGCATCGGCGCCCACTTGGCAAAGCGTCTCTATGACATGGGGCACAGCCTGTGGCTGACGGACCTGAGTCTGCCTGGGCTTCTTGCGTCTGTGGAAGTACATGGTCTCAGCGACAGCACGCGGGTGCGTTGTAGTGAGCTCGACGTGCGGGATGCCAGTGCGTGGGACGCAACCGCGAAGCAGGTGGAAGCGGCGTACGGCAGGCTGGATGTCTTGCTGAACATCGCAGGCTTCATGCAGGCAGGCGCTATCTCGGAAGCGAGTGTGGCGGCTGTGGACTTGCACCTTGATGTGAACGTCAAGGGAGCGATGCATGGCACGCGCGCGGTGCTACCGCTCATGCTGCGTCAGCGACGTGGGCATATCATCAATCTCGCCTCGTTGATGGCGGTGGCGCCGCTGCCTGGGTTTGCTCTCTACAGTGCGAGCAAGCATGCCGTGCGCGGCTTCTCCATCGCCTGTGCACTGGAGCTGCGAGAGCACGGCATTGCGGTGACCGCGGTGTGTCCTGATGCCGTGCAGACGCCGATGCTCGAGGCGCAAGTGGCCGAAGATTCAGCGCGCTTGGCCTTTACAGGACCGAGACCCTTACGCGTGGAAGAAGTAGGAGACCTGATCGTAGGTCGCGTTTTGCATGAGCGGCCGGTCGAAGCGTTGCTTGCGCCAAAAGGTTCGGGCCGAGCTGTGTTCAGCAAGCTTGTCGCCTTGGCTCCTGGTTTTGCGACGCTGCTCGAGCCTGCGTTCTCACAGATGGGAAGGCGCATGCAAGCCCACCGGCGAAGGGGAACACGCACGTAGCGCTAGCGACAAAAGGTCAACGTACGGGACTTATGCGCGCTCTGCGATGCGTGAGCGGACTTAGCTCGCGCAGGCTGATGGGCTTCAAGAAAGACTGCAGAATCAGCACGAAGAGCAGGGCGACGCCGATGGCCAAGAACAGGTCGCCGTAGGCGAGCACGTATGCCTCGCCGCGTAGTGCCCGTGCGGCAAGCTCGAGAGCGCGCTTTCCGCTCTCGTCCTCGCCGAAGTGGGTCACGACAATCTCTCCCAGATTTTCCAAGCGTTCCTGTGCACCGGGATGGTCGGGACGCAGGTATTCGTTGAGCATGTTGTGATGGAGGTGCTCCGATTGCGTGAGAAACGTCGAAGCCACCGCGACTCCGACCGAGTTCCCGAATACGCGCGTAAGGTTGACTACGCCCACTGCAGCATCCCGATGGGCGTCGCTGAGATTCAGCGTGAGCAGCACGAGAATCGGGGTGAAGAAGAGCGCTTGGCCAATGCCGTGGAGCGCGAAGATCTCGACGAGCTCAGGCGCTGCCCAGTCGTTGTTCAGCGTGGCGGTGCGCAGACAGGCGACCGCTTGAAACGCTACGCCCGCTGCGATGGCGAGGCGTAGATCCAAGCGCCGAGAAGAGCGCACGATGTAGAAAGGTAAGATGAGCTGCGGTAATATCATCGCGGAGAATACGTCGATGAAGTCGCTGGGGCGGAACTGCTCGACGCGCTGCAAAAAGTCCGGAAGGGCCCACACAATCGCGATCAGAGAGGCCCTGAAAACGAGGAAAGACACAATCGCAATCACGAAGTTGCGATTGCCCCAGAGGTCGAGCGGAAAGTAAGGTTGGGGATGATAGCGCTCGTGGAGTGCAAAGGCGATGAGCGTAAGGGCGCCAGCGACAAGCATGCCGACGACCCATGGCGAATCGAACCAATCGAGACGATTGGCTTGCTCGACACCGAGTTCCATCAGACACAGTCCGATAGGCAAGAGTAGGGTGCCGCCCCAGTCGGGATTCCAGCGCTTATGTCGCTCGAATGGCACCACGGGCATGCCCCAAGCGGCGAGTGCCGCAGCGAGCATGCAGAGCACTGCGGGTGGCACAAACACCAGACGCCAGGAGAGTTCGTCTACCAGGTACGACTCCAACAACGGCGCCAGGCTGATGGGAACGCTTGCCGCGATTCCATAGAAAGCGAAAGCGACTAGGCGGTGACGGAAAGGCAGTTTGCTGCGGAAAATGGGGGTCGCCATGGGAATGAAGGCGCCGCCAGTGAGCCCTTGCAGAAGACGCAGCACGATGAGCTGGTCGATGTGCGTCACCTGCGTTGCAGCGAGTGAAGCGAGCGCAAAGCCGAGTGCAGCGGGCACGAACACGCGCCGAGCAGAGATGCGCGCTGTCAGAAACCCCGTGCAAGGAATCGAAAGGAGCTCAGCGCACGTATAGACGGTGTTGACCCAGGCCGCTTCGTCCGTGCTGCTGCCGAGCGCACCGATGATATCGGCGAGCGCGTAGCCGGTTAGGCGTACCTGCATCACGACCACCCAGACGCCGAGAATCACCGCAGTGACGGCGGCGTAGACGCGCGGTGTTGGGCGCGGCAAGCGATGGGGCGGACCATGCTTTCCGGCGAGGAGTGAAGTCATATCTCGGACGACAGCTCGACGACGGAAGACATGCCAGGGCGCACACGGCCGCGCAGCTCTGGAGGTACCGAGAGCAAGATTTTTACCGGGATGCGCTGAACGACCTTGGTGAAGTTACCCGTCGCATTGTCAGGAGGCAAAAGGCTGAACTGGGCGCCGCTGGCAGGAGCGAGCTCGTCGATTTTTCCGGCCATCTCCACGCCTGGAAACGTGTCGACCCATACCTTTACGCGATCGCCTCGACGAGCCGTGGAGATCTGGCGTTCCTTGAAGTTTGCGGTGACCCACACTCCGTCGATGTCGACCATCGTGATGCACGGTGTGCCGGGCCGTACGAGCTGACCTACGCGCACTTGGCGCTCGCCCACCATACCGTCGACGGGCGCGACGATGCGCGTGTAGCTGAGCTGAAGCTTTTGAATGTCGAGCGCAGCGTGCGCGGCCTGCAGTTCGGCTTTGGCTTGTTCGATCTGAGCCGCTCGCATCGTCAGCTCGGATTCAGCGCGCGAGCGCTCAGCCGAGCGTCGTTTGACTTCGGCGGCCAATCGCGAGGCGTCGAACGTGGCCAGCTCGTCTTCCTGCTCGGAGCCCACACCATCGAGCAGAAGCTTGCTCTGACGGCGCGCTTCCAGTGCGGCACGCTGGGACTCTGCAGTGACGGCCTCTACGGCCGCTGTGGCAGCGGCTACGGCCTCTTGGTCGACGCGCCTCTGCGCACGCAGCACCGCGATGGCTGCTGTGGCGGACTGGACGCGCGCCTCTGCGGAATCGACGGCCGCTTTGATGTCTGCTGGATCGATTTCGAACAGGAGCTGCCCCGCTTTGACGCGCTCATAGTCTTGCACGAACTCCCGGATTACGTAGCCGTCGACCCGTGAAGCGAGAGGCGTGATGTCGGCGCGTACGTAAGCGTCGTCGGTCATGGTGTCGGCGTAGCGTATGCGGATCAGGCGGTCTCCTCCGGCGCTCAGCACGGCGACGGCGGCCATGGCGAGAATGCATAGCTGCACCACGGAGTGTTTGAGGATGCGGGGAGGCCGCAGAATCTGGCCGAGAGAATGCTTGAGTGTCCGGGCTTGCATGGTGACTCGCTGGGTAAGGCGCTCAATGGAAATGCGTGCGAAGTTGTTCGTAGGAAGGCACACGGCCGAGTGCGGCCAAGAGGTCGAGTGCGGCGCGGCGAAAGGTCTCCTCGGCTATCGTGATGGCGATGTCTGCGTCGCGTGATTCACGCAGCGCATAGATGACGTCGAGCTGCGTGCCGGCGCCCGTGGCGTAGCGGATTTCTGTGAGCTTGAGTGCCTCGCGCGAGAGGTCGGCTGCGCGGATGGTTTCATCGAGGGAAGCACGCAGGCGCACCACGTCCGACTTCCCGTCGCGCTGTTCGACTGCAATGATGCGCGTCACATCGTCGAGATGCGCTTCAGCGCGCAGCTGCTCTGCACGTCTTTCGTGCAACATGGCCCGACGCTCGGGTGCGTATACGGGCAGTGTAAGCCGCAAGAATGCAGCGTACCCGGTGCCTGTGACAGGCAAGATGGGCTGGGGGTGGTTCTGGTAAAACCCTAGCAGCTCGAGATGCAGCGATGGCAGATAGTCGGTGAACATGTTGCGGGTTTCACGTTGAGCCGCTTTGAGCGCGATACGTGCGGCTACCACGTCGGGCACGGGCAACTCTTCCTGGGAAGACGGAGCAGACAAGGGGGCATCCCTCGTTACGTCCGCATCGACGGCTTCTTTCGAGCCTGTGAGAAGCCCAAGGAGTTCTTGCGCTCGAAGCTGCGCCGCGCGCGCGCGCTCTACGAGTGCCGAGGCAACGGCCACCACTTTGTCAGCGCGAACCACATCGAGTTGCGCCGCGGCTCCCGACGCCAGTCGTCCGCGCACGAAGTCCGCATGGGCATGCGCCGTGCGCAGACCTTCGAGCTCCATCTCTAGTGCGTGCGTGACAGCCGCTGCAGCGATCCAGGCTCGCGCTGCCGCAAGGGCAAGAGCGCGCCGATGTTTGATGGCATCCGCCTCGCTGACTTCGACGCGTTCTTTCGCCTCTGCCCAGTTCGCCCAGGCTCGAAAATGCACGAGCGGCACGGACGAGATGGCCATGACGTTGAACAGATCGAGTGGATCGCGCACGCCATCGGGTCCGTAGATATGTGAGTCTTCCCAGATGTGCTCGTAGCGGAGCGCAAGCGTGGGTAGAGACTCTGCGCGAGCCGATTCAAAGCGCGCCTCAGCATGTTTGACGGCCGCGACAATCTCGCGATCGCGTGGGTGCAGCTTCAGCGCGCGGGTGATGGCCTCTTCGAGTGAGATGGCGGCGGCGGGGGATTCGACATCGGAAGGAGAGCTTGAGGAATTGGCCTTGGCGGTGAGAGCGAAAAGAAGGGGCATCACGAGAAGAAACGCGGCGCGGTCCATGGGTTTGTGCGGTGCATAAGCAACTCGCAGGCCAGCGGAAATCGCAACGTTTTTTAGCTGTTTGGTGAGTGCAAGCCGATAGGGTGTGCAAAATCGGCAGGCTGTTTTGCCATTTATGCACGCATCCCTAGCGCGGGGCAGCCAGCTTGCTGTAGAGCGTGCGCAGGCCGATACCAAGCGACTTCGCGACGGCCACTTTGGAGCCGAGCTGCGTCATGCGTGCTGCGATGATCCTGCGCTCAGCCTCGGCGAGCGTGGCGTCGCTCGGGATGCTCAGAGTAGACGGGAGTGCTTCGCTCAATGCATCGCTGCCAAAGCCTACCTCTTCGGCATCGCGTTCGCGCAGTAAGGGACCCTCCGCGAGCACGGCCATGCCTTCGATGGCGTTGCGCAACTCGCGAACGTTTCCGGGCCAAGAATAGGCCAAAAAGCGCTTCATGAGCGGGCCTGCGATGCCTTCCAAGCGCGCGCCGTGCCGAGCATTGAAGTCGCGCACGAAGCTCTCTGCGAGGAGCGGAATGTCCTCCGTGCGATCGCGCAGCGGGGGCACCACGATGGTCACGACTTTAAGGCGGTAGTAGAGATCGGCGCGAAAGCGGCCCTCGGCGATGAGGAGCGGCAAGGAGCGGTTGGTCGCTGCGATCACGGATACGTTGAGGTCGTGCAGCTCGGTCCCACCGAGGCGTCGAAAGCGCCGCATTTCCAGGACCCGCAGCAGCTTGGCTTGCACCTCGATACCCATCTCTGCGATCTCGTCGAGCAGAAGGGTGCCGCCGTTGGCTACCTCGAGCAGCCCAATCTTGCGCATATGCGCGCCCGTAAAGGAGCCTTGCTCGTGGCCGAACAGCTCGCTCGCAAGTAGTTCAGCGCTGAGCGTGGCGCAGTTCTGCGGCTCAAAGCGCTGTGTTTTGCGTGGTCCACTCGCATGGATCATACGCGCGACGAGTTCCTTGCCGCTGCCGCTTTCTCCTAGCAGCAGTACATTGGTGCGGTAGCGCGAGATCCTCTCGATCTTTGCGCTCAGTCTCTGAATGGCCGGAGAGCTTCCAACCATTTTCGGTGGCGGTACGCTGGGAGTTAAGCCGGTGGGTTTTTGCGTGGGATGGCGCGGCATCGTGGGCGCGGCTACGGGGCCGCTCTTGCCTGCTTACTCCTTACACTTCTGGGTGCAAGCGCCGCTGCTGCTGCTGTGCGCTCAGCGCAGCCCGCGGTTCTCGTCTCTCGATGCTGCTTCAGCGCGGCTTGGTGCTTTCGCTGAGCTTCTTGCTTGCACGCTCATCGGAGACGCCTTCCAGCAAGAAATCTGCGATGCGGTTTCCGAGCAGCACGTAGCCTGGACGCGTGAGGTGCACGAGGTCCTTTGCGCCTAGCGGCGGATCGGCACTCGCCCAGGTCAGCATGGAAAGTGGCCCACCCATGCTCTCCAGCACGTCGAAAAAGGCGCAGCCAAAGCGCTCTGCTGCGCTCTTCTGCAACGCATTGATTTGGCTCGTCCGCTCGCGCGCGCGGTACTCACCCTTCTTGATTTTCTCGGGAAAATCCGTGGGGCCGACGAGCAGACAGCTCGCTTCAGGTAACGCGCTCTGCATCTGCTCGATGGCGCTGTGTAAGTTGCCTGCGTAGGCTGCGATAGGCTGGGTCACATCGGTCGATTCATTGGTGCCGTAAGCGAGCACGAACAGCGCGGGGGCTCGCTTTTGCACGTGCTCGCGCAGCAAAGTCGGCTCCCAGTAGAGCTGGGCGCGCGCGCGTGCGCCAGGGATGCCAAGGGTGTCGAGCACTACGCCCGGCCCGTCGCGTTCGACCACCATGCCAAACCAGCTGAGCGACTGACCCACGTCGCCGGCAAGTGTTATCTCGCGGGGGCTGTCGTTGTCCGTGGCGAAGGAGACGTAGCCCGGGCTTTCCGTTTCTGCGCGCGTTGCGACCTGGGACACAAGCTTACCGTCGAGCGCGATGCGCAGTGTGCCTCCGCCCGGTCGCTGCAAGAAGAACAGCTCATGCTGGGTGGACTTGCCCGTGGGGGCAACGGCTGGCCGCACGCGGAAGCGAAACAGGGGGGCTTCAGGCTCTGTCTCCGAGGTCTCGCCTTGGACCTCTGTGTGTGTGACCACCCCGGCGAGCCCGAGTGAGAGGGTTCCGCTTTCGGGGCGTTTCCGAATGTACAGCGACTGCAAGCCGCGCGCGCTGAGCAACTCGATGCGATCGTGGCGTGCTGAGCGCCATGGGCGTCCGGTGAGAATGAAGCCTGGCCCCGCATCGCCGTAAGCCGTTTGCAGGCGCTCGCGCACGCGCCCGGTCATGTAGTCTGCAGCGGTGTGGGAGTCGCCGAAGAACAGCACGCGCGTCTTTTCGCCTCGTTCACGCGTGCGTGACAGCGCGCGATGAAACGCCGCGAGCGGACCCGTAAAGCGCGCATCTTCGACCGCAAGCGGCGTCGGTGTGGACGGGCTGCCTCCTGGAATTTGGCCCGACGTGTTGTCTGCGTGGACAGCCGACTGCGACAGCGGTGCAAGTTGGGTATCGGGGCGCGGGGCTTCGGCCTGAGCTTCACGTACGCCCGGTGCTGCGCACGTGGAGAGCATAAGCATCTGCACGGCGTGCACGGCGCACACGACGCTACGTGGGCCTCGTCCGGGGCGCGATGTACGTGGGCCTCTCATTCTGGGCCATGTTCGCAACATCGGCGTCTTGCTTCAACCCCAGCGGGCAGGAATTGCGCATAGGCCCCCGAGGTCGCCCCAACCATGGGCGAGTGCGCGTGATAGCTCCGCCCGAAAAGCGTGGGCATAATGGCGTGATGCCCATCAACGCTCTCGTTTTGCTCCGAGCCGACCTGACCCTACCCGAGGCGGCCCATTCCATGCGACTTGAAGCGCTGGACGACTGCACGCTGATTCACACGAGCGTCCCGTTCGAGACGGATGCGGATGAGCTTGTTGCGCGTCTGCGTGATGTGTTTGGCGATGCGCTCGATGAGCACGACGATCCGCGCGGTCTGTTCGTGTTGCCCGAGGTCGCACGGCCCAAGGCTCGCGCGTATCTTGACGTCCTCGAAGAGGTAGGCGAGGGCGGTCAGTGGGTGTCATTCGGGGGACATGAGACCTTCGCTGTGCCGGATGGTCTGGGCGCTTTGTCAGCAGTGCTCGGCAGCATGCTGGAGTACATGCCCGAGTCTGTGCTCGAGGCTGCCAGCGCGGCGGCGACAGGCAATACGGCGGCTTTCAGCCAGGTATCGGCCCAAGTGGCCTCCATGATGGGTCATGGTCCCGGCGACGTGAGTCTTGCAGGATTGCTCAAGCTCGGAGGGGATGGCCGAGGCCTCGATCTCGCGTCGCCTGCGTTTCAGCAAATCCTGAGCACGCTCGAGCAAGAGTTGGAGAAAGACCCGAGCCAAGCTGCACGCCTGCGCGAAGGCTTGTTCGGTGTGCTGGCGCAGGATGAAGACGCAGACGAGTCTTGACGAGCGCGTTCCAGCAAACGGGTGCAAGCAATATCTCAGCCTGCTTCGCCCTCATTAACTTCGCGGTTCGTGTGGGCATCGCGTTGCAGCACTGTGTCGATGCCTTGCACGAGGTCCTTGCCAGTAAGGGGCAAGTGCAGCCGCATGTCGCAGGCTTGCCCTAGGTCTTTCAGGGATGGTGGCACCAAGACGATCACGCGCATATGGGGCCTGTCGTTGCGCGCACGTTCCACGAGCTCCTCGGTATCCTTCATCCCATACGTAACTACGACTAAATCCACGTGACCGTAGCGCAGCCCTTCCTCCGCTTCTTGGGCGTTGTGCGCGAGGACTGTGGCATAACCTCCATCACGTACGGCAGGAGAGAGCTCTTGCTGGGTCGCGGAGTCCATGATGAGCATGACGCGCGGGGGGCGCACGACACCTGAGGTTGGCGGCGTTTGCTTCAAGACCGAAGCGCTGGTGCGACGTGGCAGAAATACGCGCAATCGGGTGCCACGAGACAGCTCGCTCTCGACCTCGATGAAGCCGCCTGCAACCTCCACCACGGATTGACACATGGCGAGGCCGAGACCCGTTCCTTCCCCTGCGTCGCGCGTCGTGAAAAAGGGTTCGAACATCTTGGCCATGGTCTCCGCATCCATGCCGCGCCCATCGTCCTCGATGGAGAGGACGGCGAATTCCCCGCCCTCTCCCACGTGGTTTTGAGCTGCTCTGGTTTCATCGACGAACTCGACGTGCGTCTTGAGGCGAATCGTGTTGCCGTGGCCGGTTGTGGCGCGCGCAGCGTTCCCAACCAAGTTCAGCACGAGTTGACGCATGTGCGTGCGATCGATCCAGACGTGGCATGGGGAGGCATGAAGCGAGAGCGAAAGCCGCAGCTGTTTGCCCGTCATGGCGTGAATGAGCGGTGCCAGCTCCTGCAGCAGGTCGTCGAGGTCGGTGAGCTGCTTGGTTTCCGGGGTTTTTCGCGCATAAACCAGCAGCGATTGCGTAAGACGCGTGGCCTGCGAGAGCGCAGTGTCGAGAGAAACCTTGGCCCGGTCGGCGCGCTCGCCACTGGAGAATCGACTCAGCATCGAGACTTGATTGATGATGACGGTGAGCAGATTGTTGAAGTCGTGCGCGACCGATGCCGCCAGAAAGCCGAGGCTCTGCACTTTGCCCTGTTGCAGGAGCTCTCCCTCGATGCGGAGGCGATCCGTGAGGTCCATGCCGAGCGTGATGGCACCGCTGATGCTGCCGTCGGTTTCACGCAACAGGGTTTGCGTCCACAGCATGTGCCGCGTACCGCCACCACGCGTTCTCACCGAATACTCGAGCCGAGGTACGATGTCGCCCGTTCGCATCGCCACTTCGTAGCCAGTTTTCAACTGATCGAGCTCGCTCTCGTTCGCGATGAAGTCATACCAACTCAGGCCGAGTACTTCCTCGCTTTGGTACCCCATGGTTTCGATGAAATGAGGATTGATTTGGATGATGCGTCCGCCCACGTCGAGGTGCACGGCTATCATGTCTAGGTTCCGTAGCAGTTCATGGACCCTGCGCTCGGCCTCCGCATGGGCGAGCTCGGCTTCCCGTTGCGCTGTGATGTCCGAGAGGATGCCCTGCAGCACGAGTGGGTGGCCTTGGGCATCGCGCACCAAGGTGCATGTGTCACGGATCCAGCGCACGTCCTCGTCCTCGTCCAAGCGCATGCGGTATACGATCTCGTCCGGGAAGCGATGGCCGAGGTCTTGGCGCGTCCGGTCTTGTATGAGATGGCGGTCTTCTTCCACGATGTGACTGACCCAGGCTTCGGCGCCTAATCGACTCCATGTTTCGGCGCTGTGCCCGCCGAGCTTCTGGATTTGCGGACTGACGTAGCGAATGCGTTTGAGATCTGCATCGGTGGAGTACACCACCACAGGTAAGGATTCGACCAGATGTCGATGGCGTGCTGCGGCCTCCTCTGCCGCGCATTCAGCACGTACGCGGCGTTCTGTTTCGATGCTTAGGGTCACGAGCGTTCCGAGATGAGAGGCGAACGCCACTTCTGCAGGGCGCCATACGCGGGAGCCGCCCACGTGCTCAAGGCAGACCACGCCCACGAATTCCCCGCGATTGTGGACCGCAATGTCGAGCATGGCTCCTACGCGATTTCTCTCCACGTAGCCGAGCAGGCCCTGCGTAAGCGGGTCTGTCTGGGTGTCGTTGATGGCCACCGGATGGGAACTTCGGAGCGCATCGATATAAGCGGTAATTTTCTCACAAGGGATGACCGGCTCGTCGCAAGGACGCTCGAATCCTTGCGAAAACATCACGCGGCAGCGCATTTTCTGAGCTTGAGCGTCGTACCACCAAACGCTGGTGCGCTCGACGTCCAAGCGTTGGCTGATGACGCTCGCGATGGTGGAGAGAGTCTCTGAAAGGTTGCGCTCCGAGGGGGGACGCTCGCGCAAGGCTTGATTGATGACCTGGGAGCAAATACGCAGATTCTCGTCGAGCTCATGCAGCGTGGCCAGACGCTCACGATAGTGGGCTTCGCGCTGGACAAGATCAGCCACGTCTCGTTCGTTTGCATAGGAGTTGCGCTGTTCCTCCACCGAGTCCCCCAGGCTATCGATTTAGCCTGGCTCGTTCCTCGGCCTTGGACAACAACGAGAACACAAAGAGAATGGGAATCTACCCGCAAGCTTACGAGCTATGCCTCATTCGCGGGCAAGCGTGCGCATCGTCACGAACTCTTCCGCTGCGGTCGGGTGAATACCGATGGTGCTGTCAAAATCAGCTTTTGTGGCGCCCATGCGCATGGCGACGGCAAACCCTTGGATGATCTCGCCTGCATGATCACCTACCATGTGGAGACCCACAACACGGTCGGTTTGCCCATCCACCACAAGCTTGGTCAGCGTGCGTTTTTCGCGCTGTGTGAGGGCGTGCTTGAGTGAGCGGAAGTCGCTGCGATACACGCGAATTTTCGAGTATTTTTCGCGTGCTTGGGCTTCAGTGAGGCCGATCGTGCCTACGTTGGGATGGCAGAACACCGCACTTGGAATGTACTGATACTCAGGTTTGCTCGGAGTGTTTGCAAACAGCGTGCGTGCCACAGCCGAGCCTTCGGACAATGCAACCGGCGTAAGCGCAAGTCGACCGGTCACGTCACCTACAGCGTAGATATGAGAGACCGACGTGTTTGAATAGGCATCCACTTGGATATAGCCGCGCTTGTCGAGCGCTACGCCCGCTTGCTCGAGTCCGAGGCCTTGCAAGCACGGGACGCGACCCGTGGCAAAAAGGAGCGTCGTGGCGCGGATCAAGTTGCCGTCGTTGAGCTGCAAGATCAGGGCGTCGCCGCGCTTCTCCACGGACTCGAGCTTGCGTCGGCTGTGCAGCGTGATGCCGTCACGCCGTAGCTCTTCAGTCAGGTGCGTGCGGATTTCTTCATCGAACCCGCGGAGCAGGTGGTCGTCGCGAAAGATGAGGTCGACCTGTGCGCCGAGACCGTGCCAGATGCTCGCGAACTCCACCCCGATGTATCCAGAGCCCAGGATGGCGACGCGTTCTGGAACGGCGCGTAGTGCGAACGCTTGGTCTGATACGATGCCGTGCTCATGGCCGGGAATGTCGCTGGGAACGAACGGCGTGCCGCCCGTAGCAATGAGGATATAGCGGGCTCGCACGACGCGGTCGCCCACCTGGATGCTGTGGCTCGACAGCAGCGTGGCCTGGGCTCGGTAGATTGCGACGCCAGCGTTCTCGAGCATCTTGAGGTAGATGGCGTTCAGCCTCAGGATTTCGAGATCCATGTTGTCAGCGAACGTGCGGTAGCGAAGCTCTGCGCTTCCGGTGGACCAACCAAAGCCCGCGCTGTGTTTGAGATCTCGGCCGAGTTCCGCGCAGTACGACAGCAGCTTCTTGGGAATGCAGCCCAGGTTGACACAGGTACCACCGAGACGACTCATCTCTGCGAGGCCGACCTTGGCTCCGAGATCCGCCGCGACGCGAGCGGCGCGCACTCCGCCCGAGCCGCCGCCTATCACGAAAAGATCGAAGTCGTAGTTTGACATCGCGCAAGTGTACGCGAGCTGCGTGTTCAGCCCAGAAGCGTGAGCTTGCCGGTGGCGTCGAGCGTGGGCTCGAAAAGGCCACTTACTTTGATGCCAGCAGGACCGCGACTGAGCTCGACGATGAGCGAAACGCCGCGACGCGCGGTGTCGGTGCCGGCCGCGCGCTCCAGTGTATGCAGGGCTTCTTGGGCCGAGGCGTGTTCGAAGCTCACCAAGCTGCCGTCGTGTTGATGCGCGAGCTGCGAGAGCAGGATCTGCAGCTCTGGCTCCTGAACTTCGTGCACAACCAGACGCTCGGGGCTGAAATGCCTCAGCCGATTGAACAGCGTTTGCAGGTCAACGCTCCCCAGATGTAAGCAAAGTGCCGAACGCTCACCGAGAGCGAGCTCCGGAGAACGCTCGAACACCGCCACCCGCTCGTCTCGTGGGCAAGTCATGAGAGCAGCGGACAAGAGGCTGCCAAGCTCACGTCCTCGCGGGCCTACGACCCACACGTGCCGCTTGTGTGCAATCGCGTCTTCAAGCTGCGCCACGTGTTCTTCGGACAACAGGCCGCTGCGTACGAGATCGGCAAAGTTTTTGAGCTGCTGAGGACGCCTGCGCACGGAGAGTAGGGGGCCTTCGCTCGCCGCTCCGCGCAGCATGGAAACCACCTGCAGTCCGTTGGGTAGGGAGAGCTCGAGACTCTCGGGGAGAGGATCTCGCACTTCTGCTTGAGCCGCGAGGCGGCGCACCACGGTGAGCAGCGCCTCGGGTCCAGAGAAGCTTGTGGGCTCTGGGGTCAAGCCGTGGCCGCGATCGGCGCGGATGCGATCGAAGCGTTCGACGACGACGTGGAAGATGGAGGGATCGGAGAGCAAACCATCGAGCGGACCGAGCCCCACGGCTTCGTGCACGGCTGCCTTTGCAAGCCCTGTTCGGTCGCGAAAGCGCGCCGGGTTTTCGCTCGCGAGCTCGCTGAGCTTTGCCTGTGCGACGCGATCGGCCTTGTGCCAGCGACGTTCGTCGACCACGCCGAGCGGGCTTGTATCTTCGACGTCAAACTCGCGCGCCATTCGAAGCATGAGTAGGCGCAGATCGGTCTGTGTGCCGATGGCTGGTGCCCCGGGGGCCATGGCAAGCCGCAGAGGTGGCGGCGTGTAGCGCGAGACTCCAGAGGCTTCGGCTGCAGCCGGTCTCAGCGATGAAGTACCGCCTCCGTCGGCGGAGGGATGGCTGTCGAACGATGCGCTGTCTGAATCTTCGACCGGAGGGCGTTCGCTGACGGTGTCGAGTCCGCCGATGACGGGAGGCAAGCTCGCAGATGTCACCGCTCGCAGGCTCTGAGAGGGCGGAGCGGGGGGCGTGCTCGCACGCAGGTGCGTGTTTAGCGCTGGCGGCGGCAGGCTCGGTGAGGCGCCGCGGAGCACAGCCGGAATGGCTTCGTCTGCCATGGGCTCGGGAGCGAGGCTTGGCAGCGGGGGCACAGCGGAGCTGGCTGCCAACTCGGCTGCGTCATGGCTCGGGGCACCATTTCGCGAAGCGGCAGGCCGGCTCGGTATACTGAGATCGCCGCCTTCGAGCGTGAGGACGAAGTCTCCAATATAGATCTTATCACCGGACTTTACAACGAGTGGCGACGTGATCTTGCGACCATTGACGTACGTACCATTCGTGCTTTTGAGGTCGACGACGATGAAGCGATTGTCCTTTAGGACGATGCGCGAGTGACGCTTCGAGACGTTGCCCTTGGGAAGGACTACGTCGTTACCCGGCACACGTCCGATCGTGACTTCAGGCTCGCCAAATGTGAGGCGCTTTTCGCCGCCCGCTTTTTCCGTGATCACGACGGTGAACATGGGTCGCCATATTGTACATGGCTGGCATACCCCTGGGCTATGGCCATCGGTCCAATCGGCATTCGGCGGTGTCGTATCTTGCGCGACCCCTTCGTTCGGGTAGCCCCGCAAGGCGCGTTGTCCACCTAGGGGCAAGGGGGTTCATCCCTAGTGAAATCAGCTTCTAAGCCCGCATCTGCGCCGGAGCGCGCTCTTTCGTTGCGTTTTGGGCGGCTAGCCCACTTTGACGCGGGGCGTAGATCGAGGAGGCACCCCACGGCCTTGTCGAGCTGGTGAGGGGGAGGTTTCATGTGCGGGATTTGTGGGGAGATGCGGTTTACGACGCGGGATGCAGCGGTGGATGGAGTTGCCGTGACGCGGATGACGTCCGCCATGGCGGCTCGAGGCCCCGATGGCATGGGGGTCCTGGTCCGCGAGCAGCTGGGTCTAGGGCATCGCAGGTTGCGAATTATCGACCTGAGCGAGCATGCCCAGCAGCCCATGGTGGACGCGGAGCTCGGGCTCTCGGTCGTGTTCAACGGAGCGATCTACAACTATCGAGAGCTGCGCGCGGAGCTCGAGGGGCGCGGCCATAGGTTTTTTTCCCACGGCGACACGGAAGTCCTGCTCAAAGCCTATGCGGTTTGGGGCGAGCGCTGCGTAGAGCATTTGAGCGGCATGTTCGCGTTCGCGATTGCAGAGCGTGACAGCGGCCGCTTGTTTTTGGCGCGCGACCGCTTGGGTATCAAGCCGCTCTACTTGGCGCCCATCGAAGCCGGATTGCGTTTTGCGTCGTCGTTGCCAGCGTTGCTTGCTGGGGGCGGGATTGATACCGCGATAGACCCGGTGGCGCTCCATCACTACATGACGTTGCATGCTGTGGTGCCAGCACCGCGCACGATGCTTCGCGGCATCAAAAAGCTCGAGCCTGCCACCACGCTCACGATTGAAGCCGACGGGACACAGCGTAAGCGCCGCTACTGGGATGTCACGTTCCCAGAGCCTGTCCCGGGCCGGGTCTCAAAGGTCGCCGATTGGCGCGAAGCGGTGCTCGCGTCGGTGCGCGAGGCCGTCCGCAGGCGAACGGTTGCCGACGTGCCCGTTGGTGTTTTGCTGTCAGGCGGTTTTGATTCCAGCCTCATCGTGGCGCTGTTAGCGGAGATGGGGCAGGCACCTCTCGAAACTTTTTCGATTGGCTTCGAGTCGGTCGGGAAAGAGGTGGGAGATGAGTTCAAGTACTCAGATCTGGTAGCGCGCACGTTTGGCACCAAGCACCACAAGCTCGAGGTGAGCTCACGGGAGTTGTTGCCGAACCTTGCGCCATGCGTCGCCGCGATGAGCGAGCCGATGGTCAGCCATGATGTCATCGGCTTCTATCTGCTCAGCCGCGAAGTGCACAAGCATGTGAAGGTCGTTCAGAGTGGGCAGGGCGCCGATGAAGTGTTTGCCGGTTACCGCTGGTATCCGCCTTTGCTCCAAGACACCTCTCGCGACGGAGTCGACGCGTACCGTTCGCTCTTCTTTGACCGTGATCATCACGCATACGGCGAGGCCGTCACGGCCAAGTACGTCGAAGATGACTACACGCTCGCGTTTGTCCGAGAACACTTTGGTCGCCCTGGTGCGCATCGCACCATCGATCGAGCGCTGCGGCTCGACTCCAGCGTGATGTTGGTGGAAGACCCCGTGAAGCGCGTCGATAACATGACGATGGCCTTTGGGCTCGAAGCGCGGGTGCCCTTCCTCGACCACGATTTAGTGGAGCTCGCCGCTAAAATTCCTGCGGAACTCAAAGCAGTTCACGGTGGAAAGCACGTGCTCAAGGAAGCCACGCGCGACCTCCTACCGGCAGAGATCGTGGACCGCCCCAAGGGATCCTTTCCTGTGCCGGCCTTGGTTTATCTGCGTGGACCGTATCTGGAGATGGTGCAAGACGTGCTCGGATCCCAGGCCGCGCGCACGCGAGGGCTCTTTCAGCCTGAGTATGTGCAACGCCTGTTGGCTCGCCCCGAGGCGCACATCACACCCCTAAAGGGCTCAGAGCTTTGGCAAGTGGCATTGCTCGAACTTTGGCTCGAGACGCACATTCGAGGAGTACAGACATGTTGAGTTCAAGAACCCATGCCGCGGCAACTCAACTCGAAGATGAACCATGGAAACCGGCGCATCCCGACGAGCTGCGCCTCGATCCCACATCGAAGCTCATCTTAGCCGCTGCCCGCGCCAGGGGTATCGCAGTAGAGCTGCTCGATGTAGAGCACGGCTATTTTCGGCTGAGTCGGCGAGGGCGGGCTGTCGTTTGCCGCGAGTCGCTCACCGATCTGACTTCCGCCGTGGCCTTTTGCCGTTGCGACGACAAACGAGTTACATCGCGCCTACTGAGTGCGGCTCGCTTGAGTGTGCCCGAGCAGCGGATCGCCAAGACTTCCCTGCAGAATCAAGTCTTCCTGCGTAAGCATGGGGCGTTGGCGGTCAAGCCTGCGCAAGGTGAACAGGGGCGTGGTGTGAGTGTTGGTATTCGCACGATCCACGACCTCGAAAAAGCGGTGGAGCGTGCCCAGGAAGTCGGCGACAAAGTTCTGCTGGAACAGGCTGTTTCGGGGGTGGATCTCCGCATCATCGTGATTGACGGAAAGGCCGTTGCGGCTGCGGTTCGAAGCCCCGCGTGCATTGTGGGGACGGGCCTTGCGACTGTGCACGAGCTCATCGAGCGTGAGAGTCGAAGTCGCTCCGAAGCGACAGATGGCGCGAGTAAGATTCCGTGCGACGATGAAACTCTGCGTTGCGTCCGCGAAGCGGGCTACACTTATGAAAGCATCTTGCCCGAGGGAAAACGGCTCGTCGTACGTAGTGGCGCCAATGTACACACGGGCGGCACGATTTACGATGTGACCCATTCGGTTTCGGAAACCTTGCTCCGCGTCGCGGAGCAGGCAGCTTCCGTGCTCAGGATTCCCGTGGTGGGGCTCGACTTGATCGTGCCGGATCTGCACGGGACAAAATATTGGATTGTGGAGGCCAACGAACGTCCTGGATTTGCCAATCATGAGCCACAGCCGGTGGCGTCACGGTTCATCGAGTTCCTCTTTCCGGGTGGAGTCTGACACCGCTTCGCGCTCGCAAGGCCTGTGCAGAGCGCAAGCGCGCATCTTCACACAGAGATCGTTAGATCGACGGAGGATGTATGGGAGCGGAAATCCAATCCGACACGTTTTCGGACGCAGACTTCGCGCTGTTTCGAGAGCGTTTGCACGGAGGGCTTACGGAGCTCTCCGCGCTCCTCGAGCAGCCGAGCTTTGGACAGAAAGATCTGAGCCTCGGCACTGAACTTGAGATGTTCCTGGTGGACGAGAATGGTTTTGCGCTGCCCATCAGCTCGAAGGTCGTACGCTGCGCGAATCGCGCGTCCGTGACACATGAGATGGGCGCATTCGACATCGAGCTGAGTAGCGACCCCGTATCCTTGCGTGGGAGGCCTTTCTCCCGACAAGCTGAAAACCTTCGCGCAGAAGTGGCCGAGCTCTCGCGGCATGCTGCCGAGTTTGGCGCCCGACTGGTGCCTGTCGGGGTTCTTCCAACCTTGCGCCGCGGCGACTTTACCGCGGCTGCGATCACAGACATGCCGCGCTATCGCGCACTGGCTTCGGCCATGAAACGGCAACGCAATGCGCCGTTTCGCATTTGCATCGACGGTGAGGATCCGCTTAGGCTGACCACGGATGAGGTGTCGATGGAAGCTGCCAACGCGGCCTTTCATGTGCACCTACGCGTAAAGCCTCAGGAGTTTGCCGGGATCTTCAATGCGGCGTTGTTGCTCACGGCGCCGCTGTTGGCCGCTTCCGGAAACAGTCCGCTTTTTCTCGGGCACAGACTCTGGCACGAGACCCGGGTTGCGCTGTTCAAGCAGGCAGGCGACGACCGCACGTCCGAGAACTGGGCGCACTTTCGTCTGCCGTCGCGCATCGGTTTTGGTAGCGGTTGGGTGCGAAGCTCTGCGCTTGAGTTGTTTGCGGAGAGCGTGGCACTCCATGAGCCGCTGTTGGCCGAATGCCGTACGCACTCGGAGCAGGAGAGGCCAGGCGAGCTCTGGGAGCTGCGCTTGCATCACGGAACTGTATGGAAGTGGAATCGCCCCGTCTACGATCCGGCGGATGGCGGCCACCTGAGGATCGAGTTTCGCGCGTTGCCCTCAGGCCCCACGGTGACTGACATGCTCGCGAATACAGCCTTCCTGATTGGCGGTGTGCTCGCGCTTGCGCCGATGGTCTCCTCTCTGCTGCCGTCTTTTCCATTTGCACTCGCGGAACGCAATTTTTACCGGGCAGCTCAGTTCGGGCTCGACGCCACGCTCGCCTGGCCGATGCGCGTCGGTGCATCACCCGAGCCTATTTTGGCGCGAGACCTACTCCCCAAGTTGATTCCGCTCGCGGAGGAGGGGCTTTCGCGGGCAGGCGTAGAGCGGGACGAAGCGGAGCATTTCCTCGAGATATTTTCGGAGCGCGTCAGTTGCGGAGTGACGGGTGCTGTGTGGCAGCGCGAGACATTTCGTGATCTGCTAGCCAAGAGTTCGCGGCGTGAACGTGCATCGACAGGGATGCTAGAGCGGTATCTAGCGAACGTGGAGTCGGGTGAGCCTGTCTGCAGATGGCCGCGAGAGTGTGATTAGGCAACTCCGCAACAACGCTGAAGCTAGGTGGGGGGCACTATGTGTGAGCTGTTGGGGATTGCGTCCAACATGCCGACCGACGTCGACTTTTCGTTTACGTTCAAAGGCTTTGTCATGCGGGGCGGAGAAACCGGTCCGCACGCGGACGGTTGGGGGGTATCGCTTTACGAAGGGCCCTTCGCGCGCACATTCCTTGAGCCATATCCCGCATACGGAAGCACTCTCGCACGCTTCTTGCGCGACAATCCCGTTCATTCATCGCTCGTTGTGGCGCACGTGCGAAAAATGACGGTGGGCGAGGCCTCGATTCAAAATACGCATCCATTTCTGCGTGTGCTGCACCATCGGCACATCGCGTTTGCCCACAATGGCACGTTGCCTCATGTGCATGAGATTCCCTTGCACCACGAAAGTACGCTGGGAACCACCGACAGCGAGCATGCGTTCTGCGTGATCATGGAGGAGATGCGCAGGGCCTACCCGCACGCGTACCCCAAAGATCCGGTCGAGCTGGGGAAGCGGCTTTTTGACTTGGGAAACAAGCTTGGTGAGACAGGAGTCTTCAATTTCCTATTCTCAGATGGCGAGTATCTCTATGCCCGTTGTGGAGACAACCTGGCGATGATTACGCGCAAGGCTCCCTTCGGAGAGGCGACATTGGTTGATACCGATGTCACGGTGTATCTTGCAGACATGCTCGACCCTGATCAGCGCGTAGTGGTGGTCGCCACCGAGCCGCTGACGCGAGAGGTCGGTTGGCAAAAGGCGAAGCCGGGAACGCTGTGGGTAATAGGCCACGGTGAGGTGGTGGAGGCCTTTCACAGGTAGTTCGTTGCGAAATACTGTCAGATGACAAAGGGGAGATGTAAGGCCCCGTTCCGTTTGCACACACAGGAGCAAGTATGGTGGCGATGACCGAACGAGGCACATCCGCGCGCTTTGCGACCAAGGTGTCGAGGCCCAAAAAGCGAGCGACAGGGCGGAGTGCTGCAGTTTCAGCAACTCCCTTGAACGTGCGACCTTCTGGCGTGACCTTGGATCCTGCTACACGCAGATGGGTGGAGGCGCGCACGGGACGACAGCTCGGAAAGTTCGCGGATCACATCGAGCGCGTGAGCGTCCGCTTCAAGGATTTGAATGGGCCTCGCGGAGGTAGTGGTGACATGATGTGCCGCACCAAGGTGGTGTTGAGCCATCTGCCCAGCGTGATCGTAGAAGAGCGCGCAGAGTCCGCGCGCGAAGCCTTCGATTTGGCGGCGGCTTCCGTGTTGAGAGCGGTGCGCAAAGCGGTCGACAAAGCAGCTGCGCGCTTGCCGCACAGGAGATCCCGCGGACCTCAGAAGAAAACCGCTGCGACTGCGAAGGCTGCTGCGCCCAGCGGCTCGGTTACAGCCGAAGGGAGCCTGATTGGGCGCCGCGTCGGGGGCGGGGCGAAGAACCTTGCGCGCGCGCTTGCCCGCCCCGAGAAAAAGCGGCGCACGGCCGTGGTCGATACAGCGCAGCCGGGCGTCAGTGCGTCGTCGCGTAAGGTAGGCAACACGGCGACGGGGGTGTCTACCGCACGCCGAAATACCAAGCGCAACACGCGCGGAATGGCCGCGGCCCTCGAGGATTCGGCCACCGGCAAACCTACGCGCAAGTCCACGCGTCGCTCACAAAACCGACAAAAATCTGCAGGCAAGCTTCAACGCCGGCAGACGCGACGCGTAACGTCCCCTCAAGCCAAAGCGAGCCGAGCCACCGCCTGAATTTGCGGTGTGCACGCCGATGTGTATGTGACCCACTAAAAGCTAGTCTAGCGAACTGAGACGCAGGCCCGTGGGCAGCGATTCGCCGAAGACCCGCCCGCGGTCTGCTTCAGTGAGTTCGCCGCCCTCGAGGATGAGCCGCATCCAGGTCTCGTTGCCTTGCACGCGGCTGAGTGCTGCGGCCGCCTGAGCGCGCAGGGTGGGGTCAAGGTCGCGGGTTCGATCTTGCGTGAGGCGTGCCAGTTGCGCTACCGCGAAGGCACTTTGCTCCGCGTTCTCGCTCAGGGCTTTGAGCGCACGTTCTAGCCAGCGCGCTGCGATGTTCGGCGGCACTACGGTATGGGCACTGCCATGCAGAGGCGCGCGCGCGCCGAGTCTGCCGAGCGTCCACCAAATGGAGCTTGCGGAGATCTCGCCCTTGTTTAGGCGCGCCAAGAGCCAATCCCCTACCTGAACCTTACGCGCCGCGGGTACGCGTTCGAGAGCACCCGCAAGTCGCACCATGTCTTCCAGGCCGAGAGCACGCGGGCCCTTGGGTCTTGACTTGGGGCGTGGACCCTGTGGCTCGAGGTAGTACGTGAGGTCGTCGAGCAGCGCGCCTTGCTGTTGCTCGTTGAGTCCTCCAGCGATGCGGCGCCACATCACCCACCATTGCGTCCACACCTGGGCGTCGGGCGAAAACTGAAGACCTTCTTTTTGAAGCGCCCACAGTTGTTCGACGCGGAAGTCATCGAGTGGATAGCCGTAGCCAGGGCGCAGCGTGTAGCCCGTGAGATTGAGCCAGATGCGCTCGTGATCGGAGGAGCGCCGCCTGCGCTTTTGTCCTGCGAGCAGCGCGCCGAAGAGCTCGCGCAAGAGCGCTGTATCCCAGGTTTCGCGGTCGCCGAGGATGCGCTCGAGATCACTGCGCAGCGTCTTGATCTTCTTGCCTTCGAGTTCCTTGTTGGACTTGCCGAAGAAGTCGTGGACCAGGCTCGTGGCGTGCGCGAAGCGTGGATGGAGTGTGGTGACCTTCTGCAGAGAGGGGCGCTCACTGACCGCGTCCGTGGGCATCAGGGATTCGCGCACCGCCTCACGCAACGCGAACTCGAGCTTGTAGCGCCGTGAGGCGTCGTCGGTGGCTACGCAGCTCATCTCGAGCGTGCCTACTTCGGTCAGGCCCGTGTGGAGCTCCACGCGAAGCTCTTCTGGATCGCCTTTTCTGGCTTCGAGTACGGCCGCGATTTCGGGCAATTCATGGAAGCCCTCGTCGAGGGAGACCAGCTCTCCCACGCGATGCGCGCTGTCCATGGTGCTGGTGAACAAGCGAAAGCGCACAGGCTTTCCAACGCGCAAAAGGAAAGTCCGCCCCTTGAGCGTGAGCTCTTCGCCTTCTTCTGCGCCGCGTGGCAACACACACAGGCCGGTGCTCTTCTCGGCACTGCTCTCGATGAGCAGGTAGTAGCTGCGCGGTGATCCGCCTCCGATGCGCAGGCCCACGCCGCGACGCGCCAGACCGTAGGCCACGGCGCCGCGCGCCACCGCCAGTTCAGGCTCCAAGTTGTCGAGCTCGGTGAGCGTTGCGCCACGCAACGCGGCGAGCACTTCGGACAGGCGCGTCTTCAGACTCGTGCCGCGGAATACGCCCCCGTTGAACAGCACGGCATCGGGCAAGACCGAGCTGGGATTGCGCTCGGCTTCCTCTGCGGAGATGCCCAAGGCCTCTCTGGCCACGCCGCGATGGCGCTCGAGGAAGGCCGCGATGTGCTTGGTAATGGCGGGATCTGCCACGAATGGCAGACCAAACTCCACGAGCCCCGCGCGCTTGACGTCCGGCCGGTCCGACAGGGATACGCGCGGAAAAAAGCCATCGACGATTTTCGCCTCAACTTCTTCGCGCGTGAGCGTGGCCGACTTGGTGCCGCCAATCAGCTTGGAGCCGCTGCCTAGTACGCTCAAGGTTGCCTGTTCGGGTGCCCCCTCGCTCAGCAAGCGCTCCTTGGCCGAGCGTGCTTGTTCGACCAGCTGTGAGAAGCGGCCAGGCGAAAGCCGCCCTTCGGCTCCGGCGAGCATGGGCTCCGTGAGGCGCGAAAGGGTAAGGTCCATGTTGTCGCCACCGAGCAACAGATGGTCGCCCACGGCAATACGCGAGAGGCGTGGCCCACTTTCGCGCAGCTCCACGTGAATGAGCGTTAAGTCTGTGGTGCCGCCCCCTACGTCGACCACCAGGGCAAGTCTTACGCGTTCTGCGGCGAGGTCTTCTGCCAAGCGGTCGCGGTGCCTGTCGAGCCAGTCGTAGAACGCCGCCTGGGGCTCCTCGAGCAAGCGCAGCTTGGTAAGGCCTGCACGCGCCGCAGCTTCGAGCGTAAGTCCGCGCGCGACCTCATCGAATGAAGCCGGCACGGTGAGAACGATTTCCTGCGAGGCGAGCGGATAGCGAGGGTACGCGGCATCCCAGGTGGCACGCACGTGGGCCAGGTAGCTAGCGCTCGCTTCTACCGGAGAAACACGACCTACGCCGTCTGCGGCGCCCCAGGGCAAGATGGCAGCGCGGCGGTCGACCGAGCCGTGACACAGCCAGCTCTTGGCGCTCGACACAAGCCTGCCCGGCACCTTGGTGCCTAGGGTCTGCGCCAGTCGGCCCACCACGCCGGGAGGCAAGCCATCGAGGCCCGTGGCGGCGTCTAGCGCAAGATCTTCGGGCGAGAGCTCGCCGTCCGCGGGATGGTAGCGAAATGAACCGAGCAACGGCTGAGGTGCAACCTCGCCCGGTGCGACGAGCTGCGGCACAGGAAAGACGTCGATGCGTGGTCGGGTTTGCTCTGTGTCTTTACCGCCAGGCGCATCGTGAGCGCGCTGGGTATCCACCATGCCGACGACGGTATGCGTGGTGCCGAGGTCTATCCCGACGATGTAGCGTGCGCGCTTTTCCTTCATGGATGACTCATGACGTAGCTCGGGTGTCGAGCTCCACTTTCCAGCGTCCTTGGCCCTGGGCCGACACTGCCTCGAGCTCGAGCGTGCCCACTTCCGTGATGCCAGCTTGCAGCTTGACGGTCACCACTTCGCCAGGCGTGTGGCCATCGGCGGGCAAGAGAGCTTCCACCTCCGGCAGTTCCACGAGCTCTTCGTCGCTCCAACGCTCGAGCAAGTCGCCTGCGCGGTCGTCGCGACGCACAGACGAACCGAAAAAGCGAAAGCGCACGGGCTCGCCTAGAACCAAGCCGAATTCTGCGCTCGGCATGCTTGCGTGGGTGCCTTCCTCGAGTCCAAAGGGCGCGACGCAAAGGGCAGACAAAGGCGGCGGCATCCCTGGTACCGCCGGCATCGCGCTCTCCACACCGACGTAGTACGCCTGGGCGCTGCCACCGCGGATGCGAATCCCACTGCCGTTGCGCACGTAGCCGTAGTAGGCCGCGCCCTTGGCCACGGCGAGATCGAGGTCTGCACCCAACAGGACGCGCACGGGTTCGGCCTGGCTGCTTGCGAGCCAGCTATCGAGCACGTTGACGACGCGCTCACGCAGAAGCTGCGACTTGAAGGCGCCGCCATTGAAAAGCAGCGCCGTCGGGCGGGCAAAGGACTGTTCGGGATGGCCCACTGCGGCCGCCTGTCGCCCCAAAAAGGCCGCCAAATGGCGCGTTACGGCGGCATCTTGCGCGTACGGCAAGCCGAGCTGCGTCAGACCTCCTCGGGCGCGCGTCTGGGGGCGAGCGTTGGCTTCGACCTCGGGGAAAAAGCCGTCGAGCAGAATGCGTGTGAGGTCTTCACGCAATAGTTCAGTCTTTACCGACCCCCCGATGAGCTTCGAGCCGCGGCCCGGAATCACGACGGGCGCCGAGGTTTCCTCCGGAAAGCTGAGCAGGCGTTCCTTGGCGCTGCGTGCGGCTTGAGTCAGGGTCGCAACCTGCACGGGGTCGAGACCATGCCCCTCGCGCTCGAGCTGCGTGCGCAGGCGATAGGCGAGGGCTAAGTCCATGTTGTCGCCGCCGAGCAGGATGTGTTCGCCGACCGCGAGGCGCTCGAGCGAGAGCTGCCCCTCCTGTTCGCGCACCGAAATCAGGGAAAAATCGGTGGTGCCGCCGCCCACATCGACGACCAGGATCACATCGCCGACGCGGACCTGCTTGCGCCAGCTGCCCTCTGTGTTCGAGAGCCAGCTGTAGAGCGCCGCCTGGGGCTCCTCGAGCAGCACCGCGTGAGGAAGCCCAGCCAGGCGTGAGGCCTCGGCCGTGAGCTCACGTGCTGACGGGTCGAAGGACGCAGGCACGGTGATGGTCACCGCCTGTTCATGGAGAGGCGCGTCGGGATGTTCTGTGTCCCAGGCCGCGCGCAGGTGCTCGAGGTAGCGCGTCGTGGCTTCGAGCGGAGAAACCTTCGGGATCTCGGCTGCGGCGCCTTGCGGCAAGATGGGTGCCTTGCGATCGATGGCGGCATTACACAGCCAGCTCTTGGCGCTCGAGACCAAGCGCGCGGCGCTTTTTGTGCCCAGGCTGCGTGCGAACTCTCCGACCACGAAGCCCGTAGGTGCGTCGGGCCAGGGCAGCGTCAGGGCGCCCTCTGGCAGCTCGCTCGCGTGAGGCAGGTACAAGAAAGAGGGCAAAAGCGCTTGCTGCTCGACTTGGTTGGGCGCCACCACTTGAGGGATGCTCAGGCTGCTCTGCGCGATTTCCTCGCCTTCCGAGAGCTCGAGATCGATACTGGAGAGTGCGCAATGGGTGGTGCCTAGGTCGATGCCTACGGCGTGCACAGAAGAGCTCACAGTTCCACCTCCGCGGGCGCGATCACAGAAAGCACGTGCCCTTCACTCAGCTTGGGCAGCTCGAAGCGGGTCACGCGCCAGCCTGCGTGCGTGAGCGTGCCGGAAAACGGCGGCTCCCCCACCACGTTGCCAGTCAGGCGTAGCTCGCTCGGCAAGAAGCCCTTGGCGACGCTCACGTGCGCACCTTCCGCCTCACTGCGGACGCGCTCGAGCGTCAGGTGTTCGCGTAGGGCCTTGCGCACGCTTTCGTGTACCACGCGTGCCGCCGCGCCAATTTCCGCATCGGAGAAGCTCGCTACGTCTTCCTGGATGAAGTCGATGAGCCTCCCCTCACGCTGCAAGAGCCCCAGGAGCTGCAGGGCGCTGTCGGTGGGGGCTGCGCGCAGGGCGGGCGCTTCGGGCTTCTTCGCGGGCTCGACTTCAGGGGCTTTGGGAGGCTGCGCTGTGGGCTCTGGGGCTTGTAGGCGGGCCACACGACCTGCGTAGGGAGCGTTGAACAGCACGCGAAAGAAGGCCGCGAAGGCCAGCGCGAGGCGTGTGAAAAACGATGGGTCTGGGGCAGTCACGGGGTCCCTTTCGCGCGCTCCTCGAAGAGGAGCCGAGCTTACGGGCTCGAATTAGCAAGAACCGTGGCCTTGAGCACCCACGCGAAGGAAGTGCGCGCGTTTAGGAGGGTTCAGGCCCTGTCAGAGGCGGGCTCGTGCTAGCTGTTTGGGATGGGCAAGAAAAAGAAGTTGCCGCCCAAAGCCGCACCGCGCGACGGGCAAGCTTTCGGCACCGAGGGAGGGGGCGAAGGCGTGCTGCCTCGCGTGCCTGAGCGGCTGGCTTCGCCTTTCAAAGATGCCCTTTCCGGCCTGAAGAAGGAGCTCGATGCGCGGGCAAAACAGGCGGAAGTGCAGGCCAAAGCCAAAAAAACTGCGCCCCCGCCCATCGTGCAACCCGTGAAGCGCAAAAAGGCACTGCCTGAGGACGATGCGATGGCGCTGAGCTTGGCCATGCAGGGGGTCAAGGTCCTCGACGACAAAGGCCCGATGCGCGTTTCCGCCACGTCGCCGCGCCTGCAGAGTCGCACCCCGGCAACGGCGCCTTTCGGGGAGAGCGCAGAGGATCTTGCGCGGGCTCGGCTTGCGGCCCTGGTCGCCCAGGACGTACGATTTCGTATCGAGCGCGATCGCGACTACGTCAGTGGCAGTCGCGTCGAGGCGGACGCCCGCGTAGTGCGTGAGCTACGGCGAAGGTCACGCGCCACGGAAACGCTCGATTTGCACGGCATGACCCAGCGCGAGAGCGCCGAGGCCGTGATGAGCTTCGTGCGCCGCTGTCATGCGAAGGGGATAGACATTCTTTGCATCGTGCACGGTAAGGGCCACCACAGCGACGCGGGACTTGGTGTCCTGCGCGACGTAACGGTGAACACGCTTACCGAAACTGGCATAGCTCCCATGGTCCGGGCATTTGTCACTGCGCCCGAGGTGATGGGAGGCAGCGGAGCCCTGATGGTCGAGCTCCTGACCCGCCGCTAGTTTTTTGGCTCAGCTCGAGATACGGGGGCTTCCAATGCGCGCGGAGTGCTGCAGGTCATCGAGCTGCTCTCTGCTCAGTTCGGGCATACGTCGTTGCACTTCTTCCCAACTCAAGAAGTGACCGTAGAGCGTTCGCTGCGCGACAATGGCACGGGCAGTGACGTCTCCGATGCTGTCGAGTTCCGCAAGCTGTTCGCATGTCGCGTGGTTGAAATCGATGTTTTGCATCGCTCCCACGCTGCCGTCTGCACCTCGATAGCTTCCGTCGATCCAGGATGAGTCATGGCGCCGAAGGGCTTGTTCCTGGGCGTTGGCACGGTTTCTATTCACGTTGTGCATCTCTGCTCCTGTGTGAGTTTGGACGTGTGCTCCTGCTAACTGAACTCCCTGCCTCCTCTGCTTGTTCTCACGAAACGATCCTTTTTGCACCCAGTTTGGTAGGTAATCGCCACACCGCATACGTGAAGCTTGGGAGCCGCGCTTCTCGGTCGTGAAAAAGCGCAATTGTCGCGGAATTTTCAGACGAATTGGTCTCACAAAGCGGGGGCTGCTAGGTTCGCGCCATGCTGGATCGAGAGTTAGCTGCAGCCGAAGAACTCGCCAAAGAAGCAGGCCGTCTCCTTTTGTCGATATACGCAAAGGATTTTTCGGTCGCCTACAAGGGTACGAATAACCCGGTGACTGAGGCCGATCAGCTCGTGAATGCGTTCTTGGTCAAAGAGCTGCGAGCACGTTTTCCGGAAGACGGAATCGTGGCTGAAGAAACCGCCGATCAAAGCGAAGCGCTGAGCAAATCGCGCTGCTGGTTTGTGGACCCGCTCGATGGAACCAAGGAATTCATTGCGAAAAACGGTGAATTTTCGGTCATGATCGGGCTCGCTATCGACGGCGAAAGTAAGCTCGGCGTAGTTTACCAGCCTACGCTCGACAAGCTTTACAGCGGGGTGGTCGGGCAAGGCGCGACGCTCAAGCAGGGCTCTGAGACGCGCGCGCTCCATGTAAGCGAGAAGGCTGAGCCCAAGGACCTCAAGCTTGTGGTCTCACGCTCGCATCGGCCGGAGAGCATCGAGCAGATCATGCAGAAACTCTCGGCTACGCAGGAAATGCCGAGCGGCTCGGTCGGTGTCAAAGTCGGGCTCATCGTGGAGCGCGTGGCGGACCTTTACGTGCACGTGTCCGACAAGAGCTCGCTCTGGGATGCCTGTGGCCCCGAGGCCATCCTGCACGCAGCGGGTGGGCGCTTCGTGCATGTGGACGGCAGCAGTGTGAACTATCGCGCGACCGACATGGCCAACAAGAAGGGCATTCTCGCCTCCAACACGGCGTCGTTTGCGCCAGTGCTCGAAGCGGTTGTGGCGGTGTCGAAGGCGGTCGGCTTCATCGCCTGAGCGCAGCTTGGGCGGCAAGTTGAGGCCGCCGCGTGCGCTACCGATTTTCAGTTGATGTCGACCCGACGCGTGAGTCGACTTTGCCCGAACGGAGCCGGTATGAGCGGCGCCTTGAGCGGCTCCAAGTTCGGCTCAAAGGGGCGCCCAGAGCGCTTTTCCTTGAGCCACGTGAGGGCTTCTTTGGCCATCAGCTTGGTGGAGATGCCGAGCTGCTGGGTGAGGTCCGTGGTGTCGAGCGTCGAGAACAGCGTGTCACCGAGCGCGAACGGAAATAGGCTCGGTATGTTGCCGCGCGCGTACTCTAGGAGCCATACGCCGGGCCGCAGCTTGGAACCGTTCGAGGTTCCTGGCTCGAGGCACGCCAGGTCGCCTTCACGGTGCACGTGGCGCTCGAGATTGCCGACCTGATAAGTCCAGAGCTCGCCGCTCATGACCACATCGTAGATGGTCGCGCGATGGCGCCCGCTGTGGCCTTCGCTGCCGATGGCGGTACCGCAGAACAAAAGGTACTCGTTGAGCGAAACGTGGATCGGGCTCATCGAGACCATGATGCCGCCCGCTGTGCTCCACATCCACGGCTGTCCGGGACTCACATGGTCTCCGTATACACTCTTCAGTGTGCGTGAGACGGCTGCGATTTGAGCTTCAATCGAGAGCCCGGCGTGCATGCGCACGATCTGGGCCAGAATTTCAGGGTCGAAGACGTACCGCATACCCAGTAGTGCCTACCTGACGCGTGCGGGTTCGTCCAGCTTCGGATAGCGATCGGGGCGCAGTTCGACGTGCCGTGGGAAGGCCGTGAGTGCCCGTGGGCCCAGTCGAGCTAGCCCTCAATCGGGCTGAAACACGCGATTTTGGGAACGGTCGTCGTCGTAGAAGCGTGGCGCTCGGTCGAATGTGAGTGCGCCAAAGGTGTTTACCGACACCGCGAACAGCAAACATGCGTAAAAACCCGGCCCAAACCGCCGTGCGCCGAGCGCGAGCAATACGAGCATGAACGGCATGTAGTCGAGGGCGAAGCGGTAGCCGAACTGGATCCAGCCGCTGTTTTGGTAGCAAAGGTCGTACAGAGCTACGCCGAACACCGCGAGATACAGCCCGACCATGCGCGCGTCCCAACGCTTGGGCCACACAAGCCACAACAAACAGGGTGTGGTGAACCACAAAGCGAGCCCATGTAGACTGACCTTGATGTGGGGTGGGGTGGGCGAAAACCACGGGAGGCTCGCCAGGTACACCGCGAGGTTCTTGCTCAGGTAGTGAAAGTCGAACAAGCCGTAGCGATCGATGCGGGCTTTCCAGCGAATCTGTAGGTATTCGTGGCCGAAGCTGAAAGGGTCGTCGAAGCGGGCGGCGTTGAACCAGAGCAGAAGGCCCAACACGCAGCTCAGGGGCAGGACAAACAGCGCGAGCTGCCGCGACGCGAGCCTGAGGTCTGCGCCCTGTACCCAGCGCACGGCGCGCACGAGCGGATGCACCTCTTCTCCCACGACCGCGCGTTCTGCGACAGCGGGGCTCCGTCGATGGGCGCGCAGGGCTTCGACCACGAACCAGATGCCCGCGAGCAGCGTGGTCGGACGGCACGCCACACACAAACCGAGGCACAAGCCCGCGAGCACGGGCCGTGCGGCGCCGAGGCCGCTGAGCACGTACAGCACGAGCAGCGCCGAAGCGACCACATGGGCAGAGAACCACACGCTGCCCTGGACGCTGACGAAGAAAAATACGCTGCCAAAGGCGAAGAGTGCCGTGAGCACGAGGTTGTCGCGCAGTGAGCGCGGGCTTTCGCCTCGGGCAGAAAGCGTCTGCAGTAGCGTAAAAAGCAGGGCTGGAGCGAGGCCTGCTAACACAGCCCAGATGAGTCGATCGGGTGTCGCTAGGTCCCAGATCGCCACAAAAGGCAGCAAAACCACGGCTGGAAACGGTGGGAACGTGACGTACCAGGTGCCGTTGAACAGCGCCCAGTCGTTGTTGCCAGGGGGGCGATTGCCGAGTACCGAGAGCTGACCGTGCAAAAAGCTGCGCGCCAAATGTACGTAGTGATTGTTCGCAGAAGGCGTGAGCCTGCCGTCGCCCAAGCACAGCACATACACGAGGGCGCACGAGGCGAAGATGAGGAGGGGCAACGCGAAGCGACGAGCCATGGGCGGCCCGAGCATAGCCGAGGCGCCGAAAAGCGGTGGGGTGATAAGCCCCTTTCGCCGCAATCCTGAGCGCCAAGGGCGCCCGTCCTTGACCATGCTCCATGGGCGCCTTATCCCATGCTCCTGTCCGCGCGGTTTTCCGGCGGAATAAGGAGTCTCTGCCATGTCTGCGCTCACGCGCGAAGCCGTCCTCGAAGCCCTCGCCAAGGTAGAGGACCCCGCCTTTCACAAATCCATGCTGGAGATCGGCACGCTGGTCGACGTCATCGTCGAGAACGACAGCGTACGGGCCAACGTGCGATTGTCTGCGCCGAGTGACGAGCTGCAGGTCACGATCCGCAAGCGCATCCACGACGCGCTCTCGCCGCTAGGCGTGGAGCAGGTCATCCTCGACTGGGATCTGCAGGTTTCCATGCGCGAAGTGGGCCCCGAAGATCCCATCCCGCAGGTGCGTAACGTGGTGCTCGTGATGAGCGGCAAGGGTGGCGTGGGCAAGAGCACGGTGGCCGTCAACTTGGCTCTCGCCCTCAAGCGCGCAGGCGCTCGCGTGGGCCTGCTGGACGCCGACATCTACGGCCCGTCGATTCCCACCATGTTCGGCATTCAGGGCTTTCCTACGAGCGAGGACGGCAAGACCATCGAGCCACTCGAGCGCTTCGGCATCAAGCTGATGAGCATCGGCTTCTTGATGGAAGACACCAAGGCTGCGGTGGTCTGGCGCGGCCCCATGCTGCACGGCGCGCTTCAGCAGTTCTTGAGCGATGTGCGCTGGGGCGAGCTCGACTACCTGGTGCTCGATCTGCCGCCCGGCACGGGCGACGTGGCGCTCAGTCTTGCGCAGAAGATGAAGGTCACGGGCTGCGTCATCGTGACCACGCCCCAGGAAGTCGCGCTGCAGGACGTCTACAAGGGCGTGTCCATGTGCGAAAAACTCAATCTTCCGATCCTCGGGATCGTGGAGAATATGAGCTACTTCATCGATCCGGCCGGGCTCAAGCACACGTTGTTTGGCGAAGGCGGCGGTCAGCGCGTGGCGGAGTTCGCGAAGGCGCCGCTGCTCGGGCAGATTCCGCTCGAGCCCAAGGTGCGCGAGTGGGGCGACAACGGCACCCCGATCGTCCAAGCCATCCCCACCAGCGAGTCGGCCCTCGCCATCACGAGCATCTCCGATAAGCTCACGGCGATCATCGCGCAGCGCCATTTCGAGCGTCAGGGGGGCGACAAAGTTCCGAGCGCGAGCGGTCCGCGCCGCCTCAAGATCGTTCGCTGAAGACAGGCTCCGGCGTCACTCGGTGGGCGGCGTGATGGTGTTTGCCTGAGCGCGCTGCAGCAGCCGAGGCCGACAGCCCGCGAGGAGCCGAACGCCTTCGTGGTCGAGTGACAGGGCCAGGTAGACCATGCCCAGCGGGCGATGCCAGCAGGTCACCTCCTGGCAGCGTAGATCCGCGGGAAAGCCTGGTTTCTGGTCGTTGCCACGGAACGAAGGGGCTCCGAAGCCCTCGGCCGCGGCGGCGACTCCGCGGGCGTAGCGCTGCCCGTACTCGTTGCGGATTGCCCGACTGTCGAGGTCGGTAAGGGGAGTCTCGGCCAAGCAGATTTCCGCCCCGAGCTCCTCGGAGGCGAGCAGCAGGTCGTCTAGCATCTGCGAGAGGGGCTGAATCTCCAAGAGGGGGGCCTCTACCCTATCAAGAATGTGCCGCGCAAAGTAGCGCCCAAGCAGCGATTTAGTGCGCTCCGACACTCATTGTATGAGTTGGTTGGCTCGTTCAGGCTATAAAACAGTTTCCCGATAGGTGAGGGAAGGCCTGTTCTCCCAGGATCGGTATGCTAAAGCCGGAAATTGAGGCATGGGCGTGACTGCTGCATCATCCCCGCGAAAGCTCGACCCGGAAGGCATTGCCACGAAGGTCGTCGTTCGCCTAATCGAAGAGTTATCGTGCGTATCCATTACGCCTGATAGCCCTGTGTGGCAGGACATCGTTTCCCAGGGGCGCCGCGTAGGCGAGCTTCGGGTGTACCGAGGTCGAGGGCGTGTACAAAAAATCGTGAGCTGTAGCTTCACTGCGGGCTCGCCTGCGGTGGATGCCCAGAGCGTCATCGTGCTGACCGAGCCTTCGAGTCCAGTGCCGCATCTGGTGCTCGACTCGATGCACGCAGGCTCTCGGGTGAGCTTTCATCTGGACCTTTTGCCCAAGCGCGACCTCGCGGTTTCGTTGGCGTACCTCGACCGCTGCTACGTCCCCTTGAGTGAGGTGCGTGGTGACCTCGATGCGGACGAGCGCTTTGCGGCAGCGCAGCTCTCGCGGCGCCTGCGTTCGTTACTCTCGCCGTGGAACGTGGCGCACACCGTCGACGTCGCGGATCTGTCGGCTGCGCAGGCCTACGTCGACCGCTACGTGACGCACTGGGCGAGCCTCCTGCGCAGCGATGCGCGGGACTTCGAGTCTGCTCCCGACATCGCCTCGCGTGATGTGCAGCATCGGCAGCTGCTGTTCCGGCGTGGCGTCGACCCGCTGTGGGATATGCTCGATCGGCTGCTCGACCGCGAGGCCGTCGACCTGTTGATAGCGGCGCTTTCGGGCTGACTTGTGTAGTGGAGTGCCGTACTCGCGCGGCACACGCTGCGCGGTAGAATATCAGCATGCGACAGCAGCAAGACAGCTTGGACGTAGCCACAGGCGGCAAGGGCCTCTACGATGTAACCCGCGAGGTCGCGGAGAGTGTTGCAAAAAGCGGGATCTCGCTGGGGCTGACCACCGTATTTCTGGGTCATACGTCCGCGAGCCTGTTGATACAGGAGAACGCAGACCAGGAAGTGCAGCGCGACCTGGAGCGCTTTTTCTCACTGCTCGTGCCGGAGGGTGACCCACTATTTCTTCACGTGGACGAAGGGCCCGACGACATGCCCGCCCACGTGCGCGCCGCGTTGACGCAGACTTCCATCGCGATCCCAGTGCGCGACGGCAAACTCGCGCTTGGCACATGGCAGGGGCTCTACGTGTACGAGCACCGCAACCGACCCTACCGCCGCACGCTACTCGTCCACACATTGGGAGAGTGAAGCAACCGTCAGGGCGCGGTTGGGAGCGGCGGTGACGGTTCGCTCGCGTGCGATCGTGTGCGGTGCAGCCACCGACTTGTGTTTCTGCATCCCATCGAGTGGGCGGTCGGTCGTCGCTGTTGGAAATGCGGCTATGGTTAGTAAGGCCAGTCTGCAGGAACCTTTCGAGCGAGGTAGTACACGATGTTCGAAGCGGGAAAAGGTCATGTTTGCGTGCGGCTTCGGGCTTGAGCGCGGCCGATGGGAAGGCAAGGTTTACCACCCCATCTCGAAGAACAACGCGGCTTCGTTCGGGCCCAGCTTCGTCGCTACGGCGCGCCTCGTTCCTCGTTGGACGATCTCATGCAGGAGGTGTGGATCGTCTCGCTGGTGCGCGGGCCCGTATTTTCGCATGAGAAAGCTGTGCGAAGCTGGCTTGCGCAAGTCTGCAGACGGGTCGTGGCCAATGATCGCCGAGCCCGCGCCAAAATGCTTACGTTCGCCGCCGAGCCGGAGCTGCCTGTGGCTCCTTCCCAAGAGCAGCACATCGAAGATGGCCTCGACAACTTACAGCGTCGCGCGGCCCTCGCCCGTTTATCAGACGCTCAGCTCGATGTGCTCACTCTGTACGCGAGCGGGGGCATCTCGATGCGTGAGGTCGCACATCTGATCGGTGCGCCAGAGCCCACAGTCTACAGTTGGTATCGCGCTGCAGTGGATGCTGTATCTGGAGGGAGCTTTCGGGAACGAGGTGCTCATGGCGCAGTGAGTGATGAGGGGGTAGCACTTGAACAAGCGCTGCCCATACATGCTCTGGACCGCGAGGCGCGCGGCGACAACGGCGATGTTGTGGTGTATCGGCAAGACGAGGGCGCCACGCTCGCGCGGATGGGAAATGTCATCGTATCGCGCTGGCGTGACCGTGTTGCAGCACGCACCGCTGCGGGCCTGGCGAGCGTTATCGACCTGACGGCTCAGCGCATGGGCGGCCCCGTCGTGCTGCTCAACGATCTGCGTGCGGAGCTTCCGCCTCCCGACGCGACGGAGCGTAAGACCCTACGCGACGCGATTCGTTACCACTCTGAGTATGTCGAGATGGTGGTGGTGTTGGGCCACGTGACGAACACGCGGTCGCTCGTGCTGATGGTGGAGGGAACGCTCGCTGTCACTGGAATTTCCACGGCCTTCACCTTGGCGCGTTCGCTCGCCGAAGTAGGGGCCCGCGTCGCGCCTTTGGCGCGAACCAAGCAGGGACCGTTTCGATGGGAGCGCGTGGTGAAGAACTTCGAGCTCCTCGAACGCCGCATGTACTGAGCATGCGAAATGCTTGCTTGCGGCGTTCAGGCGCTAGAAGGCAACCCTAGAACAGAACGATGGGCTGACAGCCGAACTCCAGCACCACGCTCGTGCGCCTGTTGGTCTTGAACTGCACGCAAGAATCCCCGAACAGCTCCACAAGCGACTGCGCCTCGTCGGCAAAGCCCCAGCCTTCGCTCTTGCCCTTGCTGCTGTCGAAGGGAATGACTTCGCCATTCAGGTAAAGGTTGGCCTTCTCTTTGTCGGCTTCTTCAGGGAGCCCTTCGAGCGCAAAAGAGCAGGTCGCCAAGCTGTTGGAAAGACCGGCAAGCGCGTCGTTCAGGTCTTTCTCGCTCTTGGCGTCGATGTAAGGTTTGAGGTCTGGGTTGTTGGGGTCGACTCGTGCCGTGCCGCCGTTTTCGACGATGGCGCGCAGCTGGCCTTCCTGCGCGGCCGTCATTCCGTTTACCGCGCCGTAGCGAATCACGTAGGTCTCCACGCCTGCATCGAGCAGAGATGTTGCGGCCGTGCTGAAGCGCGTGACGAGATCTTCCTGAGTCAGGCCTGAGCAGTTGTCGCCACCATCGCTCAGCATCACCACTGCGCCCTGCACATCAGGCTCAGCGAGGCGCCCAGGTGCCTTGGCGACATTTTCGAGCACCTGGAGCACGGGGCTGAACCCGAAAGGCAGCTTCTCCAAGGTCTGGCGCATGATGGTGATGGCGGTGCCTGAAGCTGGCGAGATTTCTGGTTCCGCAGCTACATCGCAGGACAGCGGCGTTGCACCCTTGGCGGGGAAGAACTGCAGACCAAACTCGATGTCGTCGTTGATCGGCGCCACGAGCGATTGACCGAGTGCGTGCCCGACCACCTCCCAATAGGTGTTGACGCGCGGCAGGCCAGAATCTGGCGGAAAGTAGCAACTCAGGCCGCCGTCGATGCACTGGGTGCGTGAGGCGGACACGTCGAACAGATACAGCACGGCGCGCGGCTTCGTCTCGACCTTCACAGCCGCGGTGCCGCACACGTTATCCGAGCAGGTCTTCTTTGCCTCGAGTTTCGCGTCGGCGCGTACAGCTTGGCACGACTGCCCGAATAGCTCGACTTCGCTCGTATTGCCCGCGACAAAGTTCCAGCCGCTTTCTTCGAGTCGATCGCGCGGAACCAGCGTGCCGTTGACCGTGAAGTCGAGCGCGAAGGGATTGAGGTTTGCGCTCGGGTCGAGCGTCGCCGGGATGGTAAAGCGACAGTTCTTCACCATCTGTCCCACCTGGCTTACGACCTCGGCGAGCTTGTCCGGGTCGTCGACCTTCGGAACTTCCTTGAGGCCGGTTCCACCGTGTTTTAGCAGCGTGGAGAGCACGTCGATGTCGGTGTTGCCGTTGGCCGTGCCCCAGGTTCCGTCCGACCCCGGCTTGGCCGAAGCATCGAAGCCGATGGGGAGCACACGAATATTGCGCTTGAGCAGCTCCACGGCGAGCTTCTCGTAGGCGAGGAGTTTGTCGTCCTTCTTACTGAAGACCGAGCCAAAGCAGTTATCGTTGCCGCTGGTGATGAACACCAGGTAGTTGGTTTTCGTGGGGTCGGCGAGCGTCGTTGCCTGCGTCAGGTAGTGGTTGAGCGGCTCGATCACCGGATGCGTTTCGAAAAGCCCTTGGATGAACGCGGGGCCGGGAGGTGCAGCGCCGAGGAACTGGCTCAGCGTTTCCTTGGCGTGGTCGCCTACATCGAGCACGTTGTTCTGTGTGTCGCCGCACCAATTGGCCTTGCCGAAGCCTTCTTCGAAGCCTTTGACGAGCTCTCCGTAGAACACCTGCAGACCTATCGCGCTATTCGGATGGCTTTCGCGCAGCTTCTCCACGGCCGCCTGAATGCGAGGCCAATGGGTGGCCATGGACGCTGCGCCATCGATTGCGACCATGATGTTGACGCCCGTGGCCGCGAGGTCAATGGCCTCGTTACCACAGTTGCCTCCGACGGGTTCATCGGGCGGAGCGCAGTAAGGGTTGTCCTCTGGACAGGGAGGGGGAAGCGAGGCGTCTTCGCCGGTGCCGGCATCGTCGCCGGTTGAGCCCGGGTTTGAGCTCACGGAGGGCTTGGTATCCGCCGAACACGCGGGGAGGGCCAGTCCGAGCAGGGACGCGCCAAGCACAAGGCGCCACGCGCCGTTCCATGTCCTAGAAGTCATAACCGCCATTTTCTCGAAGATGGGCTGTTGTGCACGCTAAACTGCGTCCGCTGCCGAACACGCTTTAATCGGCGATTCCCGCGCGAAATGCAAGTCTGCTGCGCCCCATCTGCGCTTGTGCTGCGAGATAGAAGGCGGAAACCCCAGCGATTCCGTCGACGGCGTACGGGCTTTCGCCAGGTTGCTGCGCGCGGTCCGCGCTGGAAGCTCACGAAGCTAGGTTACGAAGCGAGTCGAGGGCTATCTTCCGCGCTCTGCTCACGCCTGACTGCGACGACCAACGCAGTGACCGAGTGCGCGTTGTCCGAAGGGGGTAGGGTGAGGGCTAGGCGGAGTTCGATGCGCCATGGCGGGCGAGGGTAAGCTGCGGTATGGGGTTCAGATGAGCACCATCGGCGATGAGCGGTACATCAACCTCGAGAGCTTTAAGCGGGATGGCAGCGGCGTGAAGACTCCCGTTTGGTGTGCACCCTGTGACGGTAAGGTCGTGGTGTTTTCCGCGGCCGATTCGTTCAAGGTGAAGCGTGTCCGCAGGAATCCGCGCATCCGCGTCGCCAAGTGTGATGTGCGTGGCAAAGTCCTTGGGCCCTGGCAAGAAGCGGTTTGCGCGATCGTCGAGGACGCAGAACGGCAGAAGCGAGCCTACGCGGCCCTGCGCAGCAAATACGGCATCCAGATGAGAGTGCTCGATTTCTTCTCCAGGCTGGCCGGGAAGCACAACAAGCGCGCGGTGCTGGAGATCACAGTTGGCGCCTAGGCGCTAACCGAGTTTGAGCTGCGCGCCGCGGATGGTACGCGTCCAGAAATCGCGTTCATCCGTGCGATGCGAGACGAACAGCACCGTGCTCTTTTGTTGGGTGCACAGCGACTCCACAAGCTCGAGCACGCGTGCGCGGTTGTCTGCATCGAGCCCCGTGCTGGGCTCATCCATGACAAGTAGCGGGGGCACTTTGATGGCGGCGCGCGCGATCAACACGAGTCGCTGTTCCCCGAACGAGAGTTCACGGAAGGCATGTTCCAAGCCGTAGTCGAGGCCGAGCCAGGTAAGCCAAGCTTGGGCCCGCGCGCGGTCCATCTTCGTGCGCTCGCAATACACGCCGATGCTGTCGAAGAGCCCGCTGATGAGAACCTCTTCGATGCTGCCGCCCACGCGGTAGTCACGGTGCAGTTTCGAAGAAACGAGCCCCACATTTTTCTTGATGTCCCAGACCGTCTCTCCGCTGCCGCGCCTGCGTCCAAAGAGCGTAAGGTCGTTGTTGTATGCCTGTGGGTGGTCGCCGGTAATCATCTCGAGCAGCGTGGATTTGCCGGACCCATTGGGGCCTTCGATCAGCGTGTGCTGGCCCTTGTGCACAGTGAAGTCGAGGTTTTCGAAGACAGGCTGCCCGTCGTAGGCCACGCGTCCGTTCTTCAACTGCACGAGCGGCAGCGCGGGGTCGAGCTGCTCGAAGAAGCTGCCAGTGTCGACGGGCGGTGCGCGGTGGCTGCGTACGCTTTGTTCCTGCCGCGTTCGCCATGCTTGGGGCGTGCCGCGAAATGTGTTTTGACCACGCTCGACCTCGTACACCTCGTGCAACGCCTCGAGTGCGACCGGCAAGCTCGATGCACGGAAGGAGCCGACGAGGAGAACAGGCAGGGTTTGTGCGATATGCACGAGGCCTGCTGCCAGCTCGCGTTGTGCGGCGGCATCGAGTCCGTCAAACGGCTCGTCGAGCACCAAGAGCGCGGGGCCCTGGAGCAGCGCGCGCAAGAGCAAGAGCTTGCGTCCCTCGCCCGTCGACAAAAGCTTGTAGCCGCGCTCCCACAACGCCTCCAAGCGGAAGGCTGTGAACAACGGATGCGCGCGGCCTGCCTGCCCGAGCAGCTCACCTATGCTCGGCCCGTTGTCTACACCCTGGCAGAAACTGCTCTCGTCGTTGCGGAGTAGGGCTTCGTAAAATGCTTGCTGCGACTCGGCCGACAGAAGCTGACTGCCTGGTACACGCGCTGCGAGCTCGCGCGCGAGCGATGATTTACCTGAGCCATTCGGGCCGGTGAGAAGGTTTAGGCCTACGCCCGGAGCCTCGAGCCACGCTTCGCTGAGCGACATGGGGCCATTCTGCACGACGGCCGAGCGACTGCAATGTTGCCCTAGAGCGAGGCAGAGGCGGGCGCGAGCTCCCACAGCACGGCTGCACTGCGGCGCACGAGAGTTCGATTCTTGGCGCACAGTGAAACGTGATATCCGCGCGGGGGCTCGGCGACACTGACCTGCTCGATACGGCCGCGCAGCGCGCTGTCTTTGCGCACGAGCTCGGGCACCACGCCCACACCACATCCGAGCGCCACCATGGCGAGAATGGCTTCGTTGCCCTCGACCTCGGCATAGATGTCTGGATGCGCGTCGTGTTGTTCTAGCCAGGCGTCGATGCGCTCACGCTCGAGGCCCCTGCGTGGCAAGATCACCGGCAGGCCATTCCAGTGATCGCCGCCGAGGCGCGCCCTCTGTGTGAGTTCTTTGTCGATGCTCGGCGCGATGAACGAAAGCTCCGTGTACGCGAGTCGCACGAAACGCAGCTCGGCTTCGGGACGGTCTGGTTCCGGGACCACCGCCATGTCGACTTCGTCGTTTTCCAAGCGCTGCAGGCAGCGCGCGGCGTCCGACGTGCTGAGCTGCAGGTGGATGCTCGGGTAACGCTCGCGGCAGCGCGCTAGCAGCTTGGGCAGTACCGAGTGACAAGCGGTCACCGTGCAAGCGATGCGTAGTTCGCCCGTCGGCGCCTTGGTCTCGGCCGCGAGTGCCTCGAGCAGCCGCGCATGGGCAGAAAGCTGCGCGCGCGCATGGTCGCGCAGGATCTCTCCTGCCCGCGTCAGCGTCACGGTGCGCTTCGAGCGCTGGAACACGGCCTGACCCAGTTCGCCTTCGATGCGCTGGATGCAGCGGGTGAGCGCCGATGGGCTCATGTGCAGGGCTTTCGCGCTGCGAGCGAAATGCAAGCTGTCGGAAAGATGAAGGAATGCGGCTAAGTCGTCGTGGGCGGGGGCGGTCATGTTGCGCTATGTGCAATTCAGAGTGCCAGAAACAGGCGCAAGTGCAACGTTGGTTCCGGGCGGGGCGCGATCTATAAGTAGCGAGCTGAGCTGCCCGCGTGGGCGCCGCAAACCTCGGGAGAACGACCATGGGCCGTCACAACTATTTCAACACCCTCACGATGGCCGGAAAGCTTGATCAGCTCGGCAAGTGTCGCTTCATGGAGCGCAGCGAGTTCAGCGGCGTCGAGAAGCTGCGTGGCAAGAAGGTGGTCATCGTCGGCTGCGGCGCGCAGGGCCTCAATCAGGGCCTCAACATGCGCGATTCCGGCCTCGACGTGAGCTACGCGCTGCGCAAGGACGCCATCGAGCAGAAGCGCGTCAGCTACACCAACGCGACCAACAACGGCTTCAAGGTCGGCACCTACGAAGAGCTCATCCCGAGTGCAGATTTGGTCTGTAACCTTGCGCCCGACAAGCAGCACGCCGATGTCGTGACCAAGGTCATGCCGCTGATGAAGCAGGGCGCAACCCTCGCTTACAGCCACGGCTTCAACATCGTGGAAGAGGGCCAGGCCATCCGTAAGGACCTTACGGTTGTGATGGTGGCTCCCAAGTGCCCCGGCACCGAGGTGCGCGAAGAGTACAAGCGCGGTTTCGGTGTCCCCACGCTCATCGCAGTGCACGTCGAGAACGACCCGAATGGCGACGGTCTCGATATCGCAAAGGCCTATGCCGCCGCGACCGGTGGTGACCGCGCGGGCGTGCTCGAGTCGAGTTTCGTGGCCGAGGTGAAGAGCGATTTGATGGGCGAGCAGACCATCCTCTGCGGCATGCTGCAGACCGGCTCCATCCTGTGCTTCGACAAGATGGTGAGCGAGGGCATCGACCCCGGCTACGCCAGCAAGCTCGTGCAGTTTGGCTGGGAGACCATCACCGAGGCCCTCAAGCAGGGTGGCATCACGCTGATGATGGATCGCTTGAGCAACCCTGCGAAGGTCAAGGCCTTCGATCTCTCGGAAGAGCTGCGTCAGCTGATGCGTCCGCTGTTCAAGAAGCACCAGGACGACATCATCACGGGCGTGTTCAGCGAGACGATGATGCAGGACTGGGACAACGGCGACAAGAACCTGCTCGGCTGGCGCGCGGCCACCAACGACACCGCTTTCGAGCGTACGGCTGCGGGCGACGTCAAGATCAGCGAGCAGGAGTACTTCGAGCACGGCGTTCTCATGGTCGCCATGGTGAAGGCGGGCGTGGAGCTTGCGTTCGAGAGCATGGTCGAAGTCGGCATCAAGGCAGAGTCTGCGTACTACGAGTCGCTGCACGAGACGCCCCTCATCGCGAACCTCATCTCGCGCAAGAAGCTGTACGAGATGAACAAGGTCATCAGCGACACGGCGGAGTACGGCTGCTACCTGTTCAGCCACGCAGCGGTGCCGTTGCTCAAGGACTTTATGGCCAAGCAGAAGGCCGACGTAGTTGGTAAGGCCTTCGCCCAGGGCGGCCAGCAGGTCGATAACCTCAAGCTCCTCACCATCAACCAGGCCATCGAGACGCACCCGGTCGAGAAGATCGGTCGCGTGCTGCGCGGCTACATGACGGCGATGAAGCAGATTTCCGTTGGCGGCTGAGCCCAGCCCGTTCACCCCAAGTTCGTGGTTATGGCCCATGCCTAGCCCGGGCTAGCTAGGCTTTTAGCTCCAAGGACGCTGCGGCTTCGCGATGAGGTTGCAGCGTTTTTATTTGCGCATGGCGCCCGAAAAAGTGGGCCAGATCGCCGACACAACGCACCTTTTGGCTGTTTGTGTCTGCTCCTTCCGCTGACCTGCCTACATGGTGGGAACATTCATGCGAATTGCCGGGATGCGCCCAATCGGCCTGGGAAATTCGAATTACACCGGCTAATTCGCACGGCAACTTTCGCTTCCGTCCCATGGCGTATGTCCGAAAACAGGATGCCGAGAATGGGCGGTTCAAGTTGGACTCATTCCGAGCATTGCGAGACTTGCTCTCGAAAGTCCAACCTGTGAACACGATGCAAACAAAGAGTCTTCACCTCTCCCTGTCGATCTCTCCTGACAGTGTGCGTGCGTCTGCTTCAGACGCTGCAGCGGCTCGCTACGCGGGTAGTTCCCGTGCGGCTCCGTTCTCCGTGCTGAGCGAGCGTCGCGGCATGCTGCAGGCATGTCAGGTAGGGTTGGGCTCACTGTTCGATGAGCGCACCGGGATGGCTCAAGCGGACCTTACGCATATCTCCGTCGACGCAAAGCTGCGTGAGGCGGCACGGCTTACAGCCGAGATATTGGAGTTCGCGGAAAACGCCTCGGAGCGCCCGTCGTCCGCACGGCTCGGCGCGCTTGGGAAGAAGGGTATGCGGCAGCTCGCCGATGCCTGCTTCGACGGTATCCTTCGCATTGATGGCGCGCGTCAGGAGCTCGGCGCGTCGTTCCATGCAGAGCCTGCGTTCCAGCGTCTGCACCGCAACAACGCCCTGTGCAGTGCGCGCGAAGTGGTGACGGGGCTTGAGTTGCAGCTTGCCGGGCTGCTCGCCGATTGAAGTAAGCTCTGCTCGTTCGAGCCGTACAGCCAGAGAGACCGCGAGTGTCTCGAGCGTCCGCGGCAAGGGTGGCTAGCTAGGCTGCGGGTGCAATGTTCTGGTTTACCCGGAAAAATTGTCTGGATCGTAGGTGCGCTTGATCTCGGAGAGACGTTCGTAGTTAGGTCCAGTTACTAGGTCCAGTTACAGAAAGATTCCGATATCCAGGAAGATGCCGGCGACGAACCACAGATCGCGGTCTTCGTTGCACG
>CAZEWA010000001.1:59759-78462 GCA_964515685.1 uncultured Polyangiales bacterium
CCGATATCCAGGAAGATGCCGGCGACGAACCACAGATCGCGGTCTTCGTTGCACGACCTCGCAAACGTGCAGCCATTGGGCTTGAGCGCCCAGTCGAACGCACCGACGGGAATCGACAGGCCCACGCGCCCGCCGAGCCCCAGGAGGAGCCTGCCAAAGGCCCAGCGATAGCCTGCGTCGAGTTGCGGGATGAGCGCGTGTGTCCCGTACACTGCGCGGTCGTAGAGGCCGTCACGCTGACGCACAAAAACATATTCGAGGGCTGGTCCGCCGAAGACGCCGCGCATGTTGCCACGGCCCGCCGAGAAGACATGCATGCCCAGAGCGCCTCCGAGGCCCCATTGAAAGTCATCGTGGTTGCGGTCGAGGAGGTAATAGCTGGCAAGGCCGGTATTGAGCGGCCGGACGCGCAAATAGCCTGAGAACTTCTTGCCTATCTCCAGTGTCGGCGTGAGCCCGAACTGCAGCATGCCGAGCGCGTCCATGTGGAGGTTCACGATCGAGTCTGCGTGCCTATCGCGTTGCACAATGGGGGCCTCCACCTGTGGCCGCAGCACGCACTCGCCCTCGTCCGTGCATATTTCCCCGTCGAAACACACGGGATTGCACTTGGAGACGCATTGCCCGTGCAGGCACAAGTAGCCGGTGCGGCAATCAGGGACGCACTGGTCGGGGTCTTCGCTCCAGTTTGAGCTGGCGTACCCCTTTTGCTTCTCTGTGCTTACGCAGACGCCACCCTCGGAACACAGGGTCCCGGCAGGACAACCGCGGCTGCACTCAGGAAGACACTCACCGTGGTTACATGCGTATCCACTGCGGCAACTGGGCTCGCAAATTGTCGAAGACGCTGAAGGCGGCAAAGAAGACGAAGGCGACTGCGAACGCGCGGAGGAGCGAGCGCGGGCCGGAGGCGAGGAACGGGAGCTGCCACTGTTATCCCAGTCACTGGCGCCATCGTCTTGCGCGATCGTGCGCTGAGAGAAGAAAACGAATCCGAATAGCAAGAGACCGAAGAGGCCTAACCCGAGCAGTCGCCACTGTTTCATTTTCCGCTCTCTGGTCGCAGTCGACTTGGGAGTAGTCCGCACAAGCATTTGCCTCCAGTCCTATCCGCATGGCGAGTCCCACGTTGTACGGATTGGGCTCGCAAATAGGACGGGCGTCGCGCACGGTCAACGGTGATAAGACAAGGAAATCGATTTCGCCATGAGCCTGTGCGGTGATTTTGAGAGATGCGCTGGACGGTGGACCGCCGGCCCCGTCTTGTTATCCTCGCGGCAGAGTCTGCCCTCCAAGGTAAGGGCCGATAGAGTTCGCACGAAGAGGCTTTGTGGAACGTAGTTTGCCGACCACGGTGTTCTGGAGCGCTTTCACCCCGATCTTGCTTGTGCTGAGTTTGTGGATCTGGCCGTGGCTGGAGATCGGCCCGATGCCAGGGGTGAGAGTGGGGGGGACACCCCTTCCCAAGAGTGGGTCCGTCGAAGCCTTCTTGACCCAGCGAGCTGAGCTTTGGAGCGGGGAGAGTCTGGCTATTGAGGCCGGCTACCATGTTTGGCAGCCCACGCGCGCCGAACTGGGATACGAGCTGTCAGTTGAAGAAGCCTTGACCGCCATCTTCCAGGTCGGGAAGTCCGCGAGCCCAGTCGTGGCGCTCCGCGCCTGGTGGCGGGGAAGTTTCGGTCAAGGTCACAACGTGCGTTGGCGAGGCAAGCTGGCCAACGAAGCTCTGCTAGATGAGTACGCCGAGCGCTTGCGTGCAGAAGTCGACCGTCTGCCGATTCCCGGAAGTTACGATCCAGAGGGTAAGCCCATCGATGGTCTTCCGGGAGAAGCGCTCGATGTCGAGGCCGTGAAGAGCGCGATCCGCGGTGCGCTTGCAGGAAACGCGAGCAATCTGCGTGTCACCACCGTTGTCACGCCGCCGCCTCGTTCCCATCGCCGATTCGCAAATCCGCTCTCCGATGCCACGGTTCTCATGGTCCGCCAGGAGACCACGTATCGCCCAGGCAGCGGAGGTCGGGCGACGAACATCGAGCTTGCAGCGCGCAAGCTGGATGGGTTGCTCGTGATGCCCGGCGCTTCACTGTCCTTCAATACAGTGGTCGGAAAGCGCGAGGCTTCGAGAGGATTTGCGCCTGCGCTCGAGCTTATGAACGGCGAAGTCGTGCAAGGTATAGGAGGCGGCGTCTGCCAGGTCGCGGGAACTCTGCACGCGGCTGCCTTCTTTGCGGGACTGTTGGTCGAAGAGTATCACCCGCACTCGCGTCTCAATCAGTTCGCCTACTTGCGTCCTGGACTCGACACCATGGTGGCCTGGCCTGACCACGTGCGAGATGTGTCAGGTACCAAGGATATGAGGATTCGTAACCCATATCCTTTTCCCGTCGTGATCAAGACGAAGTTGGTTCAGGTCGGCCCGGGACAAGCGAGCTTGCAAGTCGAAATGTACGGAGCGAGTAAGCCATTCCGCGTAGATTTCAACTTTCGCGAAATTTCGCGTGTACCGGCGGGCGAGCTGCGAAGACTCGATGAGACATTGCTCAGCGGTGAGCAGCGGGTGCACCAGCAGCCACTCGACGGAATCGTTATCATGCGCAGCCGCACCATCTACATACCCACAGGGCGCGTAGACGAGGAGACACGCGTCGCTTACCCGCCGACGCCGAAGATCGTGCTTTACGGGGCATAGGCGAACACATGATTCATTTATCTTGGGTTGCTTCGCCGTTACCCATGGCGGCCAAATAGGTGCGTGCGAAGGCACGTCCCATGAACGCGCGCTGAAACCTGTCGCCCTCGACTAGGTTCTCATAGGTACTGACGAAACGGCGCCAGAGCCGCTGCTCAGGATCCTTCTTTGAGATAATGCGCCCCCACAATCCGGGCGCTTCGTTGTTTTCGTGAGAGACCTCTTCGAGGTCGATGCCTTCGGCTTCCGCGATCGTTTCCGGTGAGATGGATTCGAGCAGTTCGCGGGCGCCACCGAGTGTGGCTTTGAAGAGCGCAAACTCGTGCACCACTGCTTCGCGCGCAGCCTCTTCCAGTTCAGCCAATCTCGTTTCCCATTCACCCTTGGGATTGAGAAGGTAAGCCAGGACCACGTGGCCATCATCACTCTTGATAACGGATGTGCGATGCGCGCGACCCAACCAACGCGAGCGCACCGATTGCTGTGCGTCGTTGATCTCGGCGAAGGATTGACTCAGTACTTCGGTGAGAGCCAACACGCGCTGCAGAGTAAGACCTGTGTCGAGATGAAATTTTGCCGGCAAGACCCCCTCGGCGATCTCGCGCAACCAACCCGATATCTCGGGGATGTCTATTTTGCGAGGCTCTAGGCCGTAGTTCTTGAGCAGGTCGCGAAACTCTGGCTCTCGCACAATTTGCGGGTAGCGCCGCTGCAGATCGTCGGCAATCGCCGCACGACTCTCGGCGGGTGCTTGCTCCAGTGCGGTGCCCAAAGCAGAGAAGAGCTGGGACCAGGCTTCACGGTGATGGGCCGCGAGTAGGTCTAGTGTCCCATTTTTGGGAGTAGTCGCGGTTGTTTGTTTGGGGTGAGAGGAATCGAGGTCTTCCTCAGTCGGCGGACTTAAAGAGCTCCGTGTCTTCGGCGCGACGCTGAGTGGACGGTCTTCGTATGGCGGGACGCTGTCGGTTCTGCGCGACGCCTTGTTCAAGGGTGAGCTGTCTGCTGTCATCGCGGGGACATGGGCTTCGGGGTGATCGGAGCCCGTGGCGGGAGCCTGGCTCCCGACGACAACGGGGCGCACCAGTATCACCCCTAGGGGTGATTTGGCTGCGGGATCTGTTAGCGGCGCCTGAAGAGGTGGTGCGGAGAAAACGGCACGCGTTTGGGGAGCAAGCGATGTTGCGGGTGCGCCAGGCGGTCGGAGAAACAGTGACTTAACGCTTACGGTTTTTGCTGCGACATTGTTCCCGTTTTGGACTGGTCGGCTCTTGCCCTTGCGACGCAAATCCGCTTCGGGGACAGGCTCGCGAGAGAAACGCAAGGTCAGTGAACCGAGCCGTAGCGGCGCATCACCGACGACCAGGTCGTCATGGGCTGCCACCTCTTGATCGCCCACGAACGTGGAATTGCTCGAGCTTACGTTGCAGTAGGTCACCTCGCGGTCGTTAAAACGGACCGTTCCTTGCCAACGTGAAACAAAAGCCTCTTCGAGTTGCAACTCAGCAAGCGGGCTCCGGCCAATGCGAACGGGTGAGTCTGCAAAAGCGAAGCGTCGCTTCTGGCCTGTTGTGGACTCTACGGTAACCACCAGCGGAAGCATGAGGCATCCATTACAGCTTCACCCCATGGCGGGCAAGTCTTGTCGGCCGCCAGCCTTGAAAGACCCTCTCGCATCAGCAATGCTCGGCGCCGTTAGTTTGGAGGTTCGTGCTTTGATCAAAGGCGTATGCCTATGGCCGGCGATCGTGCTCGCGTGCGTGGTTTCAGCCTGTGGAGCTGCGAAGCCCGCTTCGTGCGATTCGTCTGAAGTGATGGATCTCACCTTTGCGCCCGAGCCTCGACTCAACCCCGACCGTGATGGGAATCCGCGTTCAGTCGTGGTGCGAGTCTATCAACTCAAAGAAGCAGACCCGTTCATGCAGGCCAGTTTCGAACAACTGTGGTCAGGCACAGGTGCCACGGGAGGTCCTGTGGTCGCGGGGCCCGAGGAACTCACCTTGATCCCAGGTAAACAGGAAGCGCGGCGTTTTAACCGTCACCCCAAGGCAAATCTTGTGGGTGTTACGGCTAACTTTCGCGAGCACATTGCGGATACGGCATGGAAGGGGGTGGCCGAGTTGCCGCCACCCAAGAATCCCTGTTCGAGGGAGGGTGACGTGGATCCGGTGGCGGCACGCATCGGGGTGAGACTGATGGAGTACGTGTTGCGCGTGCGAGGAGGAGGCCAATGAGAGCAGGACGCCGGCGAGCACGTGCCCCCGAGCCTGACTTGGATGACGACGACGACCTCGCAGTCGACGCCGACCCGGTCTCCAAAAGTCGAGTCATTCCGAAGAAGGATGCGGCTAACGTTCAGCGTCTCACCGCGGCGGTAAGGCCGTGTCTGACGACGGTGGTTCAACTCTGTCAGCTCCAGCGAGAACAGAAGCCACCGCCCGAGATTGTGCAGCGTCACATGCGCGCGTTGCTCAGCGAGACTATGGGGCGGCTCGAAGCACTCTCCCTCCCACACGAAGAGCTGCAAGATCTGCGCTACGGGTTGGTCGCGTTCATCGACGAGCTCATGCAGGTTGAGGGCGGGCGGCTCCGCGAGTTCTGGCAAGCCAACCTGTTGCAGCTCGAGTTTTTCAGTGAAACACGGGCGGGTGAAGGCTTCTTCGAGCGCTTGGAGCGCGCAAAGACAGAGGGGCGGAAAAACGTCCTGCGGGTCTACTACCTGTGCCTGCTCTCTGGTTTTCACGGAGTTTATGGTCAGCACGGTGAGCTCGAGCGCGAGAATCTGATCGAGAGCCTTAAAGGAGCGTTAGGTCAGGCAGGGAAGCAGCCGTCTCTGCTTTCACCCCATGGCGCGCGCCCGGTCGAGGCAGGTGTGGACCATACGCGCAATCGACTGTTGCAGTGGCTTGCCGTGGCCGCGGCAACCATGGCCGTCATCTGGTACTTCGGACTCGTATTCACCCTGGATGCACAGGAGCAAATCCTTACGGAATCGCTGCGTGAAGCGTACGAGGACGTGACGGCGGGACTCGCCGCCCCGAGGAAATAGGGAGCATTCATGCAAACCAAAGGTCTCGTCGCGGCCCTAAGCCTGCTGGCTCTGTGCTTCATTGGGTTCGCTTGGTGGGTCTACCTGTCAGCGGGTGGCAAAGTTCATTGGGCCGTGCCCGCACTGGCCACGCTGCTTCCCATCGTGACAGGCTTGCTGCTCGCGCTTATACCGCGTCTATCAGCCAAGGCGGGCGCAGCCAAGCTTGAGCACGCGCTAGCTTCGGAGACCTCGAGAGACTCGCGGCTGTCTGTACGATCGCCAGAAATCGAGCGATTGCGCGGCGAATTCGAGCGCGCGGTAGGTGCACTGAAGACGTCGAAGTTGGCCAGGGGACAGGGCAATGCGCGTGACGCGCTCTACCGATTGCCCTGGTATACAATTATTGGGCCGCCTGCCAGTGGTAAGACCACAGTACTTCGCAACTCCGGTCTCAAGTTTCCGCATCTATCAGGGACTGGCGACAGGTTGAAGGGCATAGGAGGCACGCGTAACTGTGACTGGTGGTTGACCAATCACGCGGTGCTGTTGGATACGGCCGGTCGCTGGACACTCGAAGACGACGATCGTGCGGAGTGGTTTGCCTTCCTTGACCTGCTCAAGCAACACCGTGGAAGGCAACCTCTCAACGGAGTGATTGTCGCAATGAGCATCGCGGGCGACGACGAAACCTCCTTGGCCGGGGTGGATCTCGAAGGCGTCAAACTGCTGGCAGGTCGAGTTCGGGAGCGTCTCGACGAAATCACGGGCAGGCTGGGGGTCGCACTGCCGGTCTACCTGATGTTCACGAAATGCGACTTGATCAGTGGATTCGTGGAGACCTTCGAGGCGATGTCCTCGCTCGAGCGTCGGCAAATTTGGGGCTTTACGGCACCGCTTTTGAGCACGCGCAGCATCTCGCCAGGGGCCTATTTTGGAGAGCAGTTCAAGGGGCTAAAGGGGGCGCTTGAGCAGCACGCCATGTCGCGCATGGCGCAGGAGGTTCGCCCCGATATCACTGCCAAGATCTTTGAATTTCCTGCGCAGTTTGCGGCGTTGGAAGAGAAGCTGTGCGCGTTCGTGGACGAACTGTTCGAAGAGAGCGCTTACGGTGAGAATCCGATCTTGCGTGGCGGCTACTTTACGAGTGGCACGCAAGAGGGGGCACCTGCAGATTTCCTCCTCGGCGATATGGGGCGGGCCCTCAACATCCGCGTGTCGACGGCGGAGCGAGAAGGCAGCAAGAAGAGCTACTTCCTGCACGACATGTTGATGAGAGTGGTGTTCGAAGACCGAACGCTCGCTTCCGCCAGCCAAGAGGAACTCCGGCGCCAACTCAAGCAACAGCGCATCTGGACGTCGGGCCTGTTCGGCTTTGCCGCGCTCTTGGCCTGTCTGCCGACGCTCTCGTGCCACAACAACCTCGAGTCGCTCGGTCGCACCCGAAGCGTGCTCGCAGAGGCCCAGCAGGCGTCGGCGCCTGGCGGTAACTCGGTGGTGCCGTTCAAGCTCGAAGAACTCGCGGCGCTCGATACCGAAGCTGTGCGTTACGAGGCAGGGCTGCCTTCGGTGAACCAGAGCTTCGGCTTGTACCAGGGCGATGATCTCAAGGACCCCTTGGTACGTTACTACGACGCGACCCTGCGCGAGTGGGTGGTTCGCCCGTTGTTCAATAAGAATAACGAATCGCTTATTACGGTTGCACACCAGCTCGAGGCGCTGAAGGCCGAGGGGGCCGTCGCGCGGCTCGAGGATGCGACCCAGGAGGAGCTCCTCAATGCGCTCAAGCTTCACCTGCTGCTCACTGTTCCGCATGAGGAGTGCGTACCCACCGCATTGGCACGCAAAGACTGGCTGCTTTCGCGCTTGCAGGAGTTGTGGGAGGGAGGGCAAGAGGCGAGCAAAGAGGAACGCGTGCTGCGCCGCAGGGTGATTACACGCTACCTCGAGCGTCTCGCCATTGCACCGAGTGAAATGTCACTGGCTCGCGACAGTAAGCTGGTTGATTCGGCCCGTGTAGCGCTTGGCTCGGACGACAAAGTGGGCCAGTTACTCAATAGCCTCGGCGAACGCTTTGCCAAGAATGACCGCGATTTGTTTAAAATCGTGGGTGCCACGTCGACCCTCGAGAGTCGCGCGAGCGTGCACGGCGCCTTTACTTTGGATGCGTGGCGTCAGACGACGCGCGACGTGAACTCGGTCAAGTTGTGGAGCACCTCCGATGAAAACTGGGTGCTAGGCTGCCGTGCCAACAACGCCGAGGAGCTGCGGGCTGCTCGCGCGAGTGCGTCTTTTCAAGTGGACTACCTGAAGCGTTACGAGGACAACTGGCGTCAGTTCGTGCAGGGCGTCTCGGCGCGTAGGCCAAGCAATGCCACGGAAGCTGAGACGATGCTCAGCGAGCTTATCGGCCGTCCAGGCCCGCTCGGAGCTTTGTTTCAAGCCGTGAAGGAAAACACCGAACTCCCTCCTGCTCCTCAAGCCGAGGAGCCTGGCCTTTCAGAGTCCCTAGTCGATGCGGCTAAGAAGGCCACGGGAGAGTTGGGGGCAAAGGTGGTAGGCGCTGTGAATCGCCCCGACAAAAACGCCCAACTCGCGGCCGAGGCACTCGACCGACTCAAGAAGGCGTTCGCGGATTTTGCGGGCTTTGGTGCGGCACGTGCCGATGGAGCAGAGACGCCACTCGATCAGTATCGGCGTCAGCTTGAGCCCGTGGTGCTTGCGCTCAGGGCCTACCGTGCTGACGAGAGCAAGCTGCCCGTTTTGGCGACTGCAGTAAGCACGGCCCTTGAGAGCGTCGAGTTGCTGTTGAGTCGTTATCCGAGCAGCTACGGCCCTACTTTACGTGAGTTGCTCGTTCCCCCGCTCAACGGGGTGGCTGGTATCGCTCAACAAAATCGTGGGAGCCAGGTTCAAGCGCTCTGGTGCGAGACGGTCTATCGCCCCTTCCAGGAAGAGCTAGCCGGTCGCTTTCCAATCCAGGTCGACAGCAACAGCCCGGTAAGCTTGCAGGCTTTTGCGCGGTTCTTTCAGCCTGGGGCCGGACTGGTATGGAAGTTTCAGAGTGCGCAGCTTGCAGGCAGCGTGGTTCAAGAAGGCGAACGCTTCCGTTTCGCAAGCAGTGAGGTTGGGGAGGGGCGCAAGCTCTTCCGCGAGGAACTTGTGCAGTTCCTGAATCGCGCGGCCGAGGTTAAACAGTCGTTCTTTCTGGGCGGCGGAGCTGCTGTGCGTATGCCCTTCCGCGTTCGTGTTCGGGGAGGCGCTGGCTATAGTGTGACGGCATTCTCGTTCGGCGGAAAGACCTTGCGCTACGACAGCGGCGCGGAGACTTGGGTCAATCTGGAATGGCCAGGAGATGCAGCTTCGCTCGGAGCCTCGCTGGCCGTAACGCCTTACGAAGGAGTTGGGCCGCGTCCTTTGAAGTTTGAAGGAGAGTGGGGCCTATTCATGCTGCTCGACCCGCGCTTCGGTCACGCCGAGGCGCTGGAGCGGACGGACCGGCAGTTCACCGCGGGCTGGAAGCCCAAGGGCAGTCAGTACTGGGTAAAGATCGATTTCGCGACGGACGACCTGCGCTCACCCCTGATGTCCGTGCCGTTTGGCGGTGCACCGCGCAGCGTACTACCCATTTCCGTGCCAGCGCGCATCACCCACGCGGGAGGGGGCTGCTAAGTTATGCCTCGGTCCACACAAGTCGCATTCTTCGGCAAGCTGCCCTCGGTGCTGGATTACGTGCGCATCCATCATACGAGCGACGCGGCCATCGTTTATGACCGGTGGCTTGAGCGTTGTCAGCAGGACCTCGCGCGTACGGGCGCTGCGTGGCCGGACACCGTTTTCCGCTTTGTGTTTAGTTCTACAGCAGACTCTGTCTTGGTCGGGGTAATCGCCCCGAGTCGCGACCGAGCGGGCCGGCGCTTTCCTGCGACCATCTACGCGGTGCTTCCCGCTAAGTTCGTGTCACGCGTGGGGCTTGTCCCGGAGGGTTGCGCTGCGTTCTTCGAGGCGGCAGAGGCGGCATTGCACGAAAGCACCGCCCTCAAATTGGAACAGTTTGATGAGCGCCTCGCGGAAATTGCGCCGCCCTCCTCACCCGATCTAGACGCGCAGATCTCGCTTCGACAAGCCATGCTCACGTCTCGCAGTTTGGCGGACTTGGCACGTGCCCCACGCGCCGCAGATCTGTGCCAGATGCAAGCCGCGCTGCAGCGCTGTGTGCAGGGGTTGGAAGCCAGCGGCGTTGCGCACGACCGCAGTCCTGTGTTGAGTTGTCCGGTGCGGGATGGCTCAGATGTCATCGCGTGGCTAACGCTGGCCGAGAAAAAGCTGGTGGGGCAGGCGCGACTTCCGTGGTGTTTCTGGACGCTACAGGCCGCACGTCCGGGCCTCTATCTAGGCCAAGGCGAGGTTCCGTCACTGCTTCCGGTGTGGATCAGTAGTTCGCACGTAAAGAGTGAGCGATTCTGGGATCTTCGGCCGAGTGAATTCGACGATACTGCCGCCACGGTGGCGTCGAGGGGAGCAGACTTCGACGGTCAGGGTGAAAGCGCTCCGAGTCTTGAGAGTGCGTTTGAACGGGCGCTTGAGGTTTGAATGTTACGTTCTTGACCGGCGTAAGGTGTGAGTTGAGGTGAGGGCTCCTTGACAGGGGATGCCTTCGGTAGCTAGGAGCCTTCTAAATGAGTCAGTGTCTGCCGCTGGGTGAAGAGACCTAACGTGTCTACTTTCGACGCTTCTACGTACCTTGCGACCCATGAAGGTCCGAATTCGTGTGGCCGAGATATCGAAGCCACGGGTGAGCTGTATGCGCTTGAGGACGCCAGCCGTGAGCCGGATGAGCCTGGAATCAAGGGGCAAGAGCCCGTTGACCTTCGGAACTGGAGCGACATTCGTCGCCAAGCCGAAGGCTTGTTCAAGGACTCTAGGCACTTGCGCGTGGCCTGTCATTTGGCACGCGCGCTCTTGCGCACCGACGGCCTGGTTTCGTTCTGCGCGTGCGTGAGGTTGATTTCTGACCTGATCGAACGCCAGTGGGCCCACTTGTACCCGCCGCTGGATGGCTCGGATGCCACAGAACGCCTCAATATTCTTCGAGAGCTGGCGAGCACCTCCATGCTCGCGGATTTGCGGGCTGCGCCTCTCTTGCGTGTGAAGGGGTTAGGGACGTTCTCGCTCGGTGATCTGCTCGTGGCCAAGGGCTTACAGAAGCCACGTGCTGGAACCACGCCGCCCAGCCCACAAGTTGTTTTTGCCGCGCTCGAGAATGCGCCGCTCGAAGACGTGAAGGCCGTAGTTACGGCAGCAAAAGGGGCTCAACAGGCGCTCCAGCATATTGCGAGCCAAGTCGGCGCGTTGACGGGAGAGGCATTTGCGCTCCCGGGGCTTGCTCAGGCTTTCGCGCGTATCGACGAGCTGCTTGGTCCGCAAGTCGCGGCGGCCCAAGCCATTTCGGTTTCGGCCCCTGAGCAAGCGCCTATCGCCACCACGCAGGTCTCCTCAGCTCAAGGGCTTCCTTCCGCCAACGGTGCCGCCACGAGTACGACGGAGATGCCTATGAAGCTGAGTCCGGCAACCATGGGCGAAGTCCAGACCCGGGAAGAGGTGGCGACGTTGATCGACAAAATTTGCCGATATTACGAGCGCCACGAGCCATCGAGTCCTGTCCCGTTGCTACTTCAGCGGGCCAGACGCCTATCCATGATGTCCTTCATGGAGATCATGAAAGATATGGCGGACAAGGGCTTGCCTCAGATTGAGGCGGTCGCTGGCAAGGAAGGCAAAGCTTAAATCGTTCTCGGTGCGAGGTTACTCGGCCGTCCCCCATACGTGTTTCAGGAGGCAGCATGTCGAACAGCTCTCAAAAGTTCATTCAACGAAATCGCGCCCCTCGCGTTCAAATCGAATACGAGGTGGAGCTCTATGGTGCCGAGAAGAAGGTTCAGCTGCCATTTGTCATGGGCGTGATGGCAGACCTCTACGGCAAGCCTGAAAATCCGCCGCCTAAGGTCGATGAGCGTAAGTTTCTCGATGTCAGCGTCGATAATTTCGATGACCGTCTCAAGGCCATGAAGCCACGCGTGGCCTTTCAGGTGAAGAACACCCTTACGGGCGAAGGAACGCTGCCGGTGGCCATCACCTTTCAGAGCATGGAAGACTTTTCGCCAGCCGCGATCGCTGAAAGAGTTGAGCCGCTCAAGAAACTTCTCGATGCGCGTCAGCAACTTTCCAACCTGATTACGTATATGGATGGCAAGGGCGCAGCCGAGGAGCTCTTGGCGAACAAGCTCAAGAACCTAAGTGAGTTCAAGCAACTTGTTGAGACCCTGGGGCTCGAGTCCAAGGACAAGCCTTCCGAGGGAGGAGTTTGAACATGTCTGACGTGCAAACCGAGACCCAAGACCTAAGCGTAGCGGCAGGGAATGATGATCCGTTCGCAGCGCTCCTCCGCAAGAGCTTCCGCCCCGCAACCGATGAGAAGGCCAAGGCCATTGAGCAGGCCGTCGGTACGCTGTGCGATTGGGCTTTGTCGAACACAGCGCTCCTCTCCGACGACACGGTGGTGAGCATCAAGGGCCTGATTGCGCAGATCGACGAGAAGCTCAGCGCGCAGCTCAATGAGATCCTACACAACCCCGAGTTCCAGAAGCTAGAGGGCGCCTGGCGTGGACTCCACTACCTCGTCAACAACACTGAAACCGACGAGATGCTCAAGATTCGCGTGATGCCCATCTCCAAGCAGGAGCTGCACGGTACGCTCAAGAAGTTCAAGGGCGCCGCATGGGATCAGAGCCCCCTATTCAAAAAAGTTTACGAAGAAGAGTACGGCGTCTTGGGGGGTGAGCCCTTCGGCTGCCTCGTGGGCGACTACTATTTCGACCACAGTCCGGTCGATGTGGAATGCCTGGGTGAACTCGCCAAGATTTCAGCGGCTGCGCATGCACCTTTCATTTCGGCTGCAGCTCCCTCTGTGATGGGAATGGACACATGGCAGGAGCTCAGCAATCCGCGCGATCTGACGGCGATCTTCGGCACGCCCGAGTACGCGGCGTGGCGCTCACTCCGGTCTTCGGAGGACTCACGCTACATCGGCCTGACGATGCCACGCTTCCTCGCGCGCCGGCCGTACGGCGCCAATTCGGAGCCGGTTGAGCAGTTCGCGTTTGAGGAAGAAACGCAGGGGGCCAGCGCGACCAACTTCTGCTGGGCAAACGCTGCCTACGCCATGGCCGTGAACATCAACCGTGCGTTCAAGCTTTACGGCTGGTGCACACAGATTCGTGGCATTGAGTCGGGTGGTAGCGTGACCGGATTGCCCACGTACACCTTCCCCACCGACGATGGCGGCGTGGAAATGGCGTGTCCCACCGAGATCGCCATTGCGGACCGCCGTGAGGCTGAGCTCGCCAAGAACGGCTTCATGCCGCTTTTGCACCGCAAGAACAGTGACTTTGCCGCCTTCATCGGTGCGCAATCGTTGCAGAAGCCCACCGTTTACGACGACCCGGACGCGACCGCCAATGCGGAGCTGTCTGCGCGTCTGCCCTATCTCTTCGCTTCTTGCCGCTTCGCCCATTATCTCAAAGTGATCGTTCGCGACAAGGTTGGCTCTTCCATGAGTGGGGCCGAATGCCAGGCTTGGCTGAAGAACTGGATCAAGAACTACGTTCACGGTAATCCGTCGCACGCGAGTGAGATCGAGAAGGCCAAGAAACCTTTGGCCGCTGCGGAAGTCGTGGTTGAAGAGAGTGAAGACAATCCGGGTTACTACAAGGCCCAGTTCTATCTCAAGCCGCACTATCAACTTGAGGGGCTGACCATCGCCTTGAAACTGGTTTCAAGGCTTAAATCTGAAAAGAAGTAAGCCTGTCAGGCTTCTAGGCAAGTCTTGATGTTGCTTTGAAGACTATGGTCTGACTCGAGTCGGAGAAGAAGTTGTGTGCTCAACGTCTGGGAGTTGCTGCAGGTCCCATGGAGCGCGGTGTTGTTTTAAGCAGTTTCTTACCGGGAGGGAATCATGGCTGTTGATATGTTCTTGAAGGTCGTCTCCTCAGAAGGCGATGTCGAAGGTGAATCAAGCGACTCTCAGCACGGCGGTGAAATCGAGATTCTGGCGTGGAGCTGGGGGTTGTCGCAGAGCGGCAGCACCCATTCGGGCTCTGGCGGCGGCTCGGGCAAGGTGACGGTGCAAGACTTGTCGGTGACTAAGTACGTCGACAAATCCACGCCTACGCTGATGAAGATCTGTTGCAATGGTACGCACCTCAAGGAGTGCACGCTCACCATCCGTAAGGCTGGCGGCGGTGGTGGCCCTGTGGAGTACGTAAAGCTCCTGCTCAAGGAGTGCATCGTCTCTTCCATCACCACAGGTGCGAGCGGTGGTGGCGATCGTCTCACGGAGAACCTGTCGATCAACTTTGCTGAGTTCCACTACGAGTACACGCCCCAGGAAGCCGACAACAACGCAGGTGCGTCGATTCCGATTGCTTGGAACATCGCGAAAAACTGCGAAGCGGGCTGAGCCTGTAGCTGGGCCATCGAAGAGCGGCCCAGCGGTTTGCCTATTTTCGAGGGCGCCCGCGCGCCAAGGTAAGGTCGGGTTTGTCTATGCTGGCAGAAAAGCTTGCCGAGGCCGGAAGTCTCCAAGGCGTCCTAGAGAAGCTTCAAGGCGAGGTGCGCGAGTCTCCAGGCGACGCGCGGCTCCGCACGTTTCTCTTTCAGCTCTTGGTCGTAATGGGCGAGTGGGAGCGCGCCCTGCGCCAGTTACAAACGGTGGCCACGCTTGATGAGGGGACCATGATGATGGCGCGCAGCTATCGAGAGCTGATTCGCTGTGAGCTTGCGCGCGAGGAAATATTTGCAGGTCGCAGACCTCCTACGGTACTCGGAGAGCCCGCGGAATGGCTGCTCCTTGCGGTGAAGGCGCTGGAGCATTCGGTCCTGGGTCAACACGGACAAGCTGAAGCGCTGCGCAATGAGGCTTTTCGTCTTGCACCCGCAGTGCCTGGTCATATCAACAACGAGCCATTTAATTGGATAGCGGACGCAGATTCACGGCTGGGGCCCGTGCTCGAGGTGGTGGTACTGGGGCGTTACTACTGGGTGCCGTTCGACCAAGTGGAAGTCCTATCGCTCGATGAACCTAGCGACCTGCGTGATCTGGTTTGGCTGCCGGCACACCTTACGTTGCGCGGAAGGGAACCGCAGGTGGCCTTTCTGCCCGTCAGGTATCCGGGGAGCGAAAAGCGCGAAGACGCTGTGCGTCTTGCACGCGAGACCGCTTGGATTGCACAGGGGGATGCCACGTTTTTCGGATTGGGGCAGCGCATGCTGACGACCGGCCAGGCTGACTACGCATTGCTCGAGGTTCGGACGCTTAGCTTCGCTCCAGTTGAAGTGACGAGCCAAGTCCTCGAACATGCGTGAAAGTACCTCACGCGACAGACTCAGGCCGTCACTGTTGGATCGCCTCACGGACCTCAACCCCGAAGAGAGCCGGGAGAGTGTTGAGGTGGCAGCGCAAACGGGCATGCAGCTCAAGGAATGTGTGCGCCGCGACCTCGGCTGGCTCTTGAACACCATTCATCTGGCAGCCGTATCGGATGCGGTGAACGCGTACCCAGAGATCGGCCGTTCGGTGTTGAACTACGGCATCCCCGATCTCGCTGGAAAAACCTTGAGCAGTCTCGATACTGTGAAGCTCGAGAGAACTTTGCGCGAGGTGTTGTGGGTGTATGAGCCACGTTTGTTGAAGCGCTCGGTCAAGCTGCGTGTGGCCGCCGACAAGGCGCGCGTGGGGAAAAACGCCGTCGTGTTCTACGTGGATGCGGAACTCTGGTCCCAGCCAGTGCCGTTTCCTCTGCGTCTGCGCACCGAAATTAACTTAGAGGATGGTTCCGTGCGCGTCGAAGAAGTGCGAGACGGTGAACTCTGATGGATCCACGGTTTCTACGTTATTACGAGCGTGAACTCAAGAATGTACGCGAGCTTGGCGGTGAGTTTGCTCGCGAGTTCCCCAAGATTGCGGGGCGGCTAGGGCTCGACAGCTTCGAGTGTGCCGATCCGTATGTGGAGCGCTTGCTCGAGGGTTTTGCGTTCTTGGCAGCGCGGGTTCAACTAAAAATCGACGCCGAGTTTCCGGCCTTCACCCAGCACATGCTCGAGCTCCTGTATCCGGGGTATCTGGCCCCAACGCCATCGATGGTGGTGGTGCAGCTACGCCCGAGCGGACGCGAGGGGAGCCTCGCGTCGGGCTTCGTTGTCCCACGCGGAACAGCCCTGCGCTCGCGCCTAGGTGCAGGTGCGTCGAGCTGTGAATATCGCACCGCACACGACGTGGCTCTACTTCCGTTGGAGATTGTCTCAGCAGACTACACCGCGGTGGTGGGGCAGTTCATCGATCTCGAAAAGGCTCAAGTGCCAGGCGCCAAGGCCGCGCTGCGTATCGTGCTCAGGACGCTTGGTGGTGTGCAGCTCAGCCAGCTCAAGCTCGATGGGCTGACGTTTCACATCGCGGGCTCGAACGATGTGTCGGCGCGTCTGCATGAGGCGCTGCTTTCGAGCAATGTGGGGATGGTCGTACAGCCTACGACGAACCTCAGGGCGCAACTGCGCGCTGCAACCAATCAACGCAGCGCGAGCTTTTTCCAGGTGGCGCGAGGGGTGTGCCTCGGGTCTGTGGGATTCGATGACGATGAAGCGCTCTTGCCGGTGGGCCCCCGAGGCTTTCAGGGGCATCGTCTCTTGCACGAGTATTTCGCGTTCCCTGCGCGCTACATGTTCGCAGAGCTCAGGAAGCTTGGGCCGCTGGTGCGCGAAGTGAACGCAGAAGAAGTGGAACTGGTGCTGCTGTTCGATCGCAGCGATGCGCGTTTGGAAGGTGCTGTGCGGGCGCAGCATCTGGCGCTCTTCTGTACTCCGGCTATCAACCTATTTCCGCGTGTGGCCGATCGTATCCATCTATTGGAGCGCGACCATGAGTATCACGTGGTTCCAGACCGCACCCGACCGCTCGATCTGGAAGTGCACAGCGTGCAACAGGTGTTGGGTTACGGGGCTCGCAATGCGAACCACAAAGAGTTCCGTCCCATGTACGCGCTTCGTGGCAGTGCCGACGCCGACCAGCACTACTACACCGTTCGGCGCGAACCTCGTGCGATTTCCTCGCGTGAACGCGTGCGCGGGCCGCGCTCTGGCTACGCAGGATCAGAGTCCTTCGTTTCGCTCGTTGATGGGCAGTTTGGTCCGCTCGACCCAGACCTTCGGCAGATTGGCATCAGCACCCTTTGCACCAACCGAGACCTACCGTTGCACTTTGTGACAGGTCTGGGCGATACGGATTTCACCACAGACTCGGGTGCACCTATCGAATCCATCCGTGCAGTCGCAGGGCCATCCGCGCCACGCAACTCGCCGGTGTACGGGCACATGGCGTGGCGTCTCCTATCGCACCTGAACCTCGACTACATGTCGCTAATGCGCGAGAACGAGACCGAAAGCGCGGCTGCCCTGCGCTCACTGCTGGGGCTGTATTCTGACCTGTCAGAGCCGAGTCACAGCAAGCAGATCGAGGGGCTGAGCAAGGTGCGCTCGAAGAGTGTGGTGCGTCCTTTGCCCTTTCCAGGTCCGCTCACGTTTGGTCGCGGGATGGAGGTGACCATCGAGTGCGACGAAAGCGCGTTCGAGGGTGGAAGTGCCTTTGTGTTTGGGGCAGTCCTCGAGCGTTTCTTCGCTCGCTACGCGTCCATCAACGGCTTCTGTGAGACTGTGTTGCGCAGCCTGCAACGTGGGGAGATCAAACGATGGCCGACGACGGCGGGACAGCGCAAGGTCATTTGAGCGAGGGGCAGCTCACGGCTGATCCCACGGAGCTCGATTTCTACGGAGCGCTTCGGCGCCTTGAGCACGCTTATCGGGCGCGACCGCGGCTGGGTGAGGCCAGCCGGATGGCCGACGAGCCGGTACGCCTCGGACAATCGCCGGGGATGAGCTTTCAGCCGCGTGCGGTTACCGGCTTTCAAGCTGCCAACGAAGCCGAGGGCCGGCCGGCACGCATGGATGTGAGTTTCTTCGGCCTCTGGGGGCCCAATGGGCCGCTGCCGCTGCACTTGACGGAGTACGCCTATCAGCGCGCGCACCAGGCCCACGATCGCACCCTGAGCGGCTTTGCGAACGTGTTCCACCATCGGATGCTCACTCTTTTGTACCGCGCCTGGGCCAATGGCCAGCCCACCGTGAGTCACGACCGGCCGAAGGCGGATCGATTTGCTTCCTTCGTGGCTGCGTTGATTGGAGTGGACCGCGGAGCAGGGGGAGGGCTCGAGCGGCTCGACTCTCTCGCCATGTACATGGCGACGCATTTCGTCGGCAGTACGCGGCACCCGGAAGGGCTTTGCAAGCTGCTTGCAGACTACCTGGAGGTCGCCGTCGAACTGGAGGAGTTCGTGGGGGAATGGCTTGAGGTTCCGGAGGAATACTGCTGGCGTCTGGGCAGCCGCGGTACGGACTCTCGCCTTGGCAGTTTGGGGCTCGGGGCACGCCTGGGACGCGAGAAGTGGGAGCGCCAGTTCAAGTTCCGACTCGTGGTCGGTCCGCTGAGTCGCGCTTCCTATGAGCGCCTGTTGCCCGGAGGTGAGGACCTAGCGGCCGTGATGGAACTGGTCCGGCGCTATGCGGGCAAAGAGATGTCCTGGGAGATTCGGCTGATTCTAAAGGCCGATGAAATGCAACCTACACGACTCGGTGTCGCGGGTCGTCTCGGTACAACTGCTTATCTTGTCTCCGACAGCGCGTCTGGAGAAAAGCGTTGGCAGGACTTTACCTTCGACCCTGAGGCCAACCATGTCTGAAATCCGTCGCGATGTACTGTTCGCCAAGCTCAATAGGATCGCCTACCAGACGGTGGAAGGCGCGACGCTGTTCTGCAAGTTGCGTGGTAACCCGTACGTGGAAATTGTGCACTGGTTGCATCAGGCGGTCGAACACGCCGATGC
>CAZEWA010000002.1:0-74101 GCA_964515685.1 uncultured Polyangiales bacterium
GCTTCGGCAAGCAGGGGGGTGGCGGCTGCGTCGGCCAGCAGGGCGGCGGCGGCTTTGGCAAGCGCGAGGGCGGTGGCTTTGGCAAGCGCGAGGGCGGTGGCGGCTTCGGCAAGCAGGGCGGCGGCAAGGGCGGCTTCGGCCAGAAGCGTGAGTTCGGGGGTGGCGGCGATGCTTCCTCCGCGGCACGTCCCAAGAGCGAAGGCCACGACGAGTGAGGCATGGGACTGTTCGACGTCCACGCACATCTGACGCATCCGAAGCTGCTGCCTCAGCTTGAGAGCCTGCTTGCGTCTGCGCGGGCTGCGGGACTCACGTCGATCGTTTCGAACGGGCTCAATCCTCAAGACAATGAAGCGGTGCGTGAGCTCGCACGCAAGCATCCACTGGTGAAGCCAGCATTTGGTCTCTATCCGGTGGATGCCGTGTTACCCGAGATGCGCAAGGCAGGCGTCGACTACCCTCGCGAGGCTGAATACGAGGCCACTGCAGAGGAAGCCATCGCCTGGGTCGAAGCGCACGTCGACGAAGCCTTCGCCATCGGTGAGATAGGGCTCGATGGCTACTGGGTCCCGGAGCCGTTTTGGCAGGCTCAAGAGCAAGCTTTTCGGGCGCTCGTGGCGCTCGCGATGAAAGCCGACAAGGCCATCATCATCCACACGCGCAAGCGGGAGCGCAGGGCGCTCGAGATTCTGCGCGAAATGGGAGCGAGGCGAGTCGATTGGCACTGCTTTGGCGGCAAGCTCAAGTTGGCGCGAGAAATCGCCGACGCAGGCTATTACCTTTCCATTCCGGCTAACGCGCGTCGCTCCGAGAGTTTTACGCGCATGCTTGAAACGCTGCCGCGAGAGCGCCTGCTCTTGGAGACGGACTGCCCGTATTTAGGGCCCGATCGCGATCGTGATAACGAGCCTGCGAACGTGCGCCACACGCTGGCTTACGCGGCGGAGCTCTGGGGTACCGAGCCAGCGGACGTGGAACGGCAGCTCTCCAAAAACTTCGAGGCGCTCTTCGGTGTGGCGCCGTAGGCGTAGGTAGTTTCGCGGAGTATCTCTGTGCCTGCCCACAGAAAATCGTAGGAGTCGATGCGTTTGGTGCTCTACGCTTCGATGAGATGGGTTCGATTCAGCGAGTAGTTTTCGGAGGTTTTGCCGCGCTCAGCTTGAGCTGCGCAGCAGAAGCACCGACGGATCTAGGTTCCGATTCCTTGGGGGAGAGCGTCCAGCCGATCATTTACGGCTACGACGATCGTCGTGAGCTTTACGAAGTAGATGATGCCGTGCTGCGCGAACTTGGCCGCTCCTCAGTCGCGGCGATGATCGACGGGAAGCTGCTGTACCGTCCGTCCTCCGGCGGTGTGCGCGTCGTATCTGGGACGCTGAAGCAGACCTACAAGCTCTGCGACGGCGAGCGATTCGAGAACCAGCCCGCGACCGCCACGTGTTCGGGAGTGCTCATCGATCGTGACCTCTTGCTGACGGCGGGCCACTGCATCGAGTCGGAGAAGGACTGCAAGGCGAACTCGTTCGTGTTCGATTACGCCTACCGTTCTGAAGGTGAGCTTGAGGCCGTCAGTGCGAGTGATGTGTACGGCTGTCGCCGCATCGTGGCGCGTACGTTCACGGAGACAGGTCCCGACTACGCGATTGTCCAACTCGATAGGGTTCCGACCGGGCGCGAGCCTGTCGAGATCCGCACGGATGCGCTGCAAGACGGCGATGCGCTTGCAGTGCTGGGATTCACCAGTGGCTTGCCGATGAAAGTCGATCTTGCTGCGACCGTCAAAGATGCGCGCGCGTCGAGCATGGACTACTTCGGACTCAATTCGGACACCTACGAAGGCTCGAGCGGTTCTGCGATTTTAGACGCGAACTACGCACTGGCGGGCGTGCTGGTGCGCGGCGGCGAGGACTACGTGCAGACCCCGCAAGGTTGCTTCGTATCGAAGGTCTATACTTCGGAGCGAATCACGCCGCCCTGGCGTTGGGAGCAGGCTACCTACGTGGCTGGAGCTATCAGCGATTTGTGCGACGAACAAGGCTACCCGAGCGAGCGCCTGTGCGGCATCAAGCCGAGCTGCGGCGACGGCTTCTGTAGCTTCGATCCAGTCGACCAGGGCTGTGTGGAAGACTGTGCCGCGGCCTGCTCGCATGGCGATTGCACAAAGGGCGGCCAGGGAGGCTCTGAGCCCGGTGTGCCCCTTTTGCCGAGTGAACCCGACGTTACGGCATCGAGTAAGGGGGGCGGCTCGAAGTGCTCGGTGGCGCCGGGTCTCGTCGGGAATTCGGCCGCTGGCGTGGGATTCGGCTGGGTGGCGCTCGCGTACCTGCTGGCTGCGCGCAGGACTCGGCGTCGGTAAACCCTCAGCCGAGTTCTTTCATCGCGACCTTGGCGGCTTCGTTCTTCGGGTCGAGTTCGAGCGCGCGCTTGTAGGCCGCACGTGCCTTGCTCTTGTCGCCTTGGGCCGCATAGGCCCGGCCGAGGGCGGCGTGGAAGCCCGAAGTGCTCGGTGAGAGCTGCACGGCCTTTTGATAGGCAGCGACAGCACCCTTGGCGTCATTCGACTTGAGCCGCGAGGCTCCGAGGCCTGCAAACGTTCCGGCGTGGGTGGGATTGTGTTTGGCTGCGGTGTCGTAGGCCTTCGCCGCTTCCTTGTAGCGCTTCGCCGCGTAGTGAGCCTGGGCTTCCTCGCGTGCCTTGGCCCAGCGTGCCTCGCTGGAATCTGCAGACTTGGCTCCAGAGCTGGCCTTGGCACTTGCCTTGGCCGCTGCCTTGCTGTTCGTACGGGCGACGCGCTCTTGTCGCTTTTGATCCCCGCGTGACAGGCCAGAGCTGGGGGCAGCAGAGCCAGTTTCCCTCGCTTCGCGATCTGCGACCCGAGGAGCTGTGGGCTCGGCTGGCGGCATCGCTTCGACAATCGGCGCGACACTTGGAATGGGCTCAGTCTTGGGCGCCTCAGCTAGCGGCAAAGCGGCCACTGTGGGGGCTGCTGCGGCCGTCGATGGCGGAGGCGGAGAAGCCACGGGCTTTCCGGTCTCGCTCACAGAGGCCACGACGGGCGCGTCTTCGTCGCCACCGCTGAGCGAAGCAATCAAGGCGCCGCCGATACCCAGCAACAGCACCGCTGCGATGGCGTAGGGCGCGTATTGACGAAGCGAGGAGCCGTCGCCAAAGGGAGCGAACGCCTTCTGGTTGTCGAGGGTCTCGTCCTCCGCATCGAAGTGCCGCGCGGCCGAGTGTCGCGCTTCGCTGCGCTCGTATCCCGACGTGGGCGTGTCATCGATCACGATGCTCGGTTTCGAGGCTTCGGACGCGTGCGCCTGTGTGACAGCGGGCGTCTCGGACAGCCCCCCGCCCGTGCCTCGCAGGGTGGGCTTCTCCGAGCTGAGGGCAAGCGCTGCGGGCTTGAAGGAGATGGATGTTGCTTGGTCCTCGTCCCCGTCTGGGTCTTCGTCGTCCGCCGGAGTAACCAGAGCGGCTTCCACACGCGGAGCAGGCCGCTCGATGGTTTGGTCGAGGCTGAGGTCGCTGCCGCCCTGTGCAGCCGTAAAAGCTAGAGGCGAGACAACCATGGTCGGTGGCTCGGAATCTCCGCTGTCGAAGGTCTCGTTGGTCTGTGGGGCGCTCACGAAAGCAGCGACCGGCGCGACCGGGAGTGCGGCAGAAGGCGCAGAAGGTTCTGGCTGAGCGGTGATGGCCGGCGCGGCTGGTCGGGCGTCGACCCTCGGCGCTTCTTGCGAAGTTGGAACCTGGGGAGGTGGCAGGCTGCGCCGTGCGCGCGCTTCGCCCACCGCGAGCACCTGCTCGAGACGGATGGGTTGCGTCATATCCGAAGGCAGGAGCGGTTCGGACTTCGCGGCCGCTTGCTTCGACAGCGCGTCGTCTTCGTCCTCGTCGAGGATCTCGGCGAAATCGATGGCTTCTGTGGGATCTTGTGGGTGGGCCTGTGCCGCAAAACCGCGGGCCGTAGGATGGGGCACGCCCCGGTTTGGAGGGGGTGCCAATGGCGCAGACGAACCCCTCGCAGGCGGCGGAGGTGGCGGCGCCGAGGTGCGCGCGGCGATGGGGGATGTCGACAAGATCTGCTCGATCTCGAGACGCTGCGTGCTGTCGCGCGAGACCTGCGGCCGACTCGGCGGTGGCGGTGGCGGGGCCGAGAGGCGACCTTGGGCGTTCGGGGCGCCCGTGGCCGACAGCAACGTGCTCCTGTTGACGCTGGGCGCCGCGGGGGGCCGCAGCGTGCCTGTGGGCTCACGGGGCGTGGCCTTCTTGGCATCGGACACGTTGGCAAAGGTTTGCGTGGGTTGTCTCGTCACAGCAGCACCATCAGGCAAGTAAGGGTCGAGTGTACGGCGCAGTTTTTGCGCAGAAAACGGGCGATCCTGCGGGTCTTTGCCGAGCAGCGAGCGCAACAGCGAAGACACGCCGTCCGGGAGTCCCGAGGGCAATGCGGCGTAGCGGCCTTCGCGTTGTGCGGCGAGGACAGCGTCCGGGTCGTCTCCGACGAAGGCAGGCTTGCCTGTGAGCATCTCGTAGAGAACGGCTCCGAGCGCGTAGAGGTCGCTGCGGAAGCTGACGAGCTTGCCTGCGAGTTGTTCGGGCGCCACGAAGCCTGGCGTGCCGAGCAAGGTGGCATCGCCTGAATGCTCTATCGGCGCGCACAGGCCAGAGTCTACGACGCGCACCCGGGTGAGCCCCTCGGGCTGTGCATCGAGCAGGATGTGCCCGGGCTTCAGGTCGCGATGCAAGAGCCCGGCGCGGTGTAAGTCGTCGAGCGCCACGGCGAGCTGCGCTGCGATGGAGAAGGCCTGTGCCTGCGGCAAGGCTCCCTGGCGGGTGATGCGGACACGCAGGCTGACTCCTTCGAGCCACTCGCGGAAAATCCAAAATTGCCCATCGGTTTCGCCGGTAGCAAAGGGCGACACGATGTACGCGCCTTCCAGGGTCGCTTGCTTGGTGAGCTCCCGGCGCAGGCGCTGCCGCTCGGCCTGCAGGGCGCGGGGCGCGGGGCCGAGCACCTTGAGAATGCCGCGGCGACCCGTCTCCGGCTCGTCGGCCAGGTACAGTGTGCCGGTGCTGCCGTGGGCGAAGGGCTCCACCACGTGGAAGCGCTTGCCGAGGCCTGGGGCCATTGCATAGGGCGACACATCGCGTCCGGCTTGCCCATCGCGGGGGCAAACGGACTCGTTCGCAGCGAGAGTGATGCGGCAGAGAGGGCAAACCAGCATAGTGACGACGTCCGTTCCTAAGTTACTCAGGCATCCCACACGAGTACCAGCCCTACTACACGGAATTCGTACAGTTTGGAGAGGATGCCTTCGTTATCGATCAAGGCATGCTGCCAAAAAACACACAGAACGGAAGGGACAATGCATCTAGCGGACGTCGATCAGGCCCAGGCTTCGGCTTTCACCCGCACCTAGACTGACCACGTACGCTCGAGACACCCCTGCCGTAGCCAAACTTACTGACACCGGGAGCGCGGCTGCTGCGCCATCCTGGGTCTGCCGGCTCAGGTTGACCTGGTGCCGCCCCGCGGGCAGCGGGCCGAGGTCGAGACGGCGCACCTGCACCGAGGCGCTTCGGATGGCCGCGTCCTCGGGCAACGGTTCCTGCGAGGTCTCGGCTCGCTCAGAGCGCACCAAGATTCGTATCAAATCCGAGCCTTGTTGCGGATAAGCGATGGCCACGCTCAACAGCTGCCCCGTCTGAGTGTCGTCTATGATTCCATCGCAGTTGTCGTCGACCGCATTGGGGTCAGGCGGCTCGCTTTGGAGGCAGGGGACCTGGACCGCTTGCAGGTCCGCTGCAGCTGTGAACTCCGCGCGCAACGCGACGTCTTGCGGCAGGGCGCTGTACTGCGCAGGTGCGCCCGCCAATCCCGAAGGACTCGAGGCACAGGCAGTGAGCATGAGCGGCAGCCAGGGTACACCCGAACGCGTGCGGTGCTTCGCCATGCCGTCAGTCTAGCAGGCCCACTCTTTTTCCTCCACGGCGCTGCCGGAAAGCCGCGCCTATGGGGGGTCAATAGGGCTTGGGGGACTGAACCTGTCTTGGGCCATCGGTCTCACCAGGCCGCGGGGACGGCTTTGGGGCAAGATCCCCCATGCTGTCACGCAGCCAGCGTTTGGCCGCGAGACGCACACGTAGGTCTGAGCCGAGCTCGGTGTCGATGAAGCGCTCGAGCTGCTCGCGTGAGGCACCAGCTCGCCTTTGCGCCAAAAGCTCCATGACCTCTGGCGACGGAGACTTTTGGGTTTCCCGTTCGACGTTGGCGAGCAACTGGCGGTCGTGCTGGTCGCTGTTGCGCATGAAACGCGCGACGGGATGGAGCGCTGCTTCCTTGCCCTCCTCGGCATCCTCGTCGATGGGCAGCGGCTCGGCCGCGGCCTTCAGATCCACGGCATCGATGGCGTCGCCCTCGTCGACCTGGGGCATCACTTCGAGCGAATTTTGAGCGGTGGTGGAGGAAGCTTCGGAGCCCGCGCTCACGCCCTGTTCACCCGAAAGACTCGGCTCAGGCTCGGGCCTACCGCAGCACAGCCCTAGGCCTACCGCCGCAGCCAGAACGAGCAGCCACGGGGCGAGGCGAAAAGAGCGGCGGTTGAGCATGGCGGAATCCTCAGGGCAGGGAGATAGGCGTACTTAGCAGCACCGACTGGATATCGACGCCGACATTTCCAAAGACGTCGGTGAGCGAAGTGAGCAATGCGTAGGCCCCTGGGCTCGCGGCGCCGCGCGACACGGGCAGGCTCGGGCTGTCGAGGGCGATGGGCAGTCCCAGCTGCGCGCTTTCCTCAAGCGTCGAGATGGAGATGGCGAACAGGATGGGCGTAAACGTGGTGCCGGGGAGGTCTTGGGCAACATCGCCGAGGGGCAACGTGATGGCCGGGTCGAAGATGACGAGAAGCCCCGTGGTGTCGTCGCCATCTTGGAAGAGCAGTGCGCCCAGTGCTTCGGTGCCGTCTGCGGTATTTACGAGACCGAAGGTCGCGAGCAGAGGCGCTATGGATTGGCCTGTCGCGACGTCGCTCCCAACGTCTTCCCAGACCCGCACGTAGACTGGTTGAAGTCCGTCCTGGCCGTCCGGTAGCGCGGTCAGTTGACCATCCCAGGATACTGCGTATTCGGTGTCTGCGGCGATGGAGCCCTTGGCCGTGACGCCGAAGAACAGGAGCTCGTCCGGCGCGTCTGGCTGGGTAAACAACGCCACTTCGACCAGCGCTTCGGCCAGATCGGTGTCGGCGGAGGAGAAAGTCACTGTGGGCAGACGCGTGGCATCCGGGTCCACGTCGTTCGCGATGGACGCCGTGATCGTCGGCGCGACGCCATCGTTGAGGGCCCCGTACGCGCGAAGCGCCTGGTCCCAGCGGCTCACTTTGCTGAAGGTCGGGGCGAGCAGAGCGTAGGCGGCTAGGTGTTCTTCAGTCATGGCTGAAGCCAGCGGCAGTTCGATGTGGATGCCGTGCTGACCTGCAGATTCGCGGATTGTGCCCTGTGATTTGCCCAAAATCGCGGCGTCGAGGGCGTCTTGTGCGGCCTTCGCCTTGGCCTTGAGCGCGCTGTCGCTGGACTCCTGCGACAGACGCGCAAGGAACAACCCCGCATCGCGCAGCGCTGGGGTATCGCCGGGATTTTCGAGCTGGTTCATGTAAGGAGGAAGAGAGAAATAGCTGGCGCGACCGAGCTCGATACCGCTCACGACTTCGCTCGAGAGCAGCGTGTCGACGAACTGCGCATAGGCTTTTTCGAAGACTTCGTAGCGCTTGAGGTCGATGGCGACGTGTGAGCGCAGCAAGGTGTCGTTGCTGCTGACTGCTACGTGATGGGCATCCCAAAGCGAGACCTCGGCCTGCGCGAGCTTGAGCGCGTCGTCGCTGGCATGTGCGGACAGGTGGCTGAGGAAACCTGTGTAGTCCCAGCCATCGCCGTAGTCGATCTCGGCGTTTGCGATGTAGACCCGAGCTACGTCGATGAACTCCGAGATGACCTCCGTGCCTGCCATGAGGCAGGTGTCGAACGCGAAGACGTCGAGTGGCTCTTTTATGGCCGCCGATGCAAGCCCGTCGCGTATGGCTTGGGCCACGGTCCCCGCTGCCATGGGACTTATCTCGCGGGCAGTACCGTCTTGCGTATCGCCGCCAAAGCCGCCGTTCCACGCGCCGCCATGATCCCAAAGTACGAGCGCCCGGTGCTTGGAGGGAAAGCGCGTGAACGCTTCTGCCACCGCGGCACTCAGGACTTTGGGGTCGTCGAAGTTTTGCTCTTCGTCTTCTGAAATCGCAGCGGGCTCTGCTCCTCCGCCTTCAATCTGCAACCAGTGGGCGCCCGTCGGAAAGGCCTCGTTCGTGCCGACGATCGTCTGCGTGGCGTCGAAGTCGGCCAGCACAACGACGTGCACATTGCCGCTAAGTTGGGCTTCGGCCATCTCGGCGATGTCGCGTACCAGGCTGTTCGACAGGTTGTGATCGCCGTGTCCGTAAACGAAGAACGTCCAGTCGCGTACCTCGGCGGGCTCTGGCTCGGCGCTCGTGCCGGCGTCCTTCGGGCCGCCTCCGCCGTCGTCGCAGCCCGCTGCACACAGGAGCCCGGCACCCAGCACCCAAAGACTGATTCGTCCCATGCATCCACCTTTGGCGCAGTGTACGGGCTAACCGCTTCGTACCTACCCGGCGACGGAGCTTATGCGAGGCGCGATTTTCGTGCGAGGCGAGGCGAGAAAAATGCGTCGCGGAAACCGCTCAGGGGAAGCGGAAGCCGAAGCTTGTGTCCCAGGTGCGCCCCGCTCCAAAAGTGAGGGAGGGCGTGGTGCGGAAAGACTGCCCGGTCAGCGGATCCGTGACGGTGTACGCCTTGCCCGCGTAACCCGTGGCACCTGCGCCGAATGCGAACTCGAAAACGAACGCGAGATTATTTGCCGCGTACCAGGTGGCTCGAAGTGGAATGCGTCCGTAGAGGTCGGCTCCGTAGTCCCAGGTGTCTGTAATGAGCCACGCGCCCTTGAGACCTAGACCGAATCCTACGTAGAGCGAATCGAGTATGTGAATGTCGAACTTGGGGCCGAAGTAGGCGCCGTAGGCCTTGGCGCTGCCTGCGATGGCGAGGTAGGGCTCGATGTCCCAACCAAAACCATCGCCCCCAAGACTCAGCTGGAGCGCGATCTTCAAGCCGTAGCGGCCATCGGTTTTGCAGCGCTCATGGATGACCGAGCATGAACCCCCGCGGTCGAATCCGTACTGCGCACGCTGTTCGTCGGGTAGCACCGAAGCCGCCGCCGCAAGCCCCCCGTTGTAGGCAGGGTTGGGCAGGTTGCTGCTGCGGATGCCCGCATATCCGATCTTGAGCGTGAGGCCGAGCCATCCCATGGGATCTGCGTCGCGCTTTGCCGGCTTATCTTCGTCCGGCGAAGGCGAGGACGGCTCTGCTGCCTGGGTGGGCTGTGGCGAGGATTCCGTTGCCTGCGCGGACACGAGACTTGTGGGCGCGAGCACGAGGATGGAGTAGAGAAGTGCGCGACAAAACATGGGCCCATTTGTACCACGATAGGGCGTGCGCATAGCCGTGGTTGCGTGTGCCGTCTCGCACTTCGCTCCCACGCTTCACTACCGGTGGGCCATACTTTTAAAGCGTGGTCGCGCGCCTGGGTAGTAGAGGTTCAGCCCTGCGCGGGCGGCATGGCTTCCGGTTTCGCGCGCCGCCTGCGTACGAACCAGGCCGCCGAGGGAAAGAGCAGTGCGCCCACGCCTGCGCCCCAGAGCTGGGTGCGGACGAGGAGCGAGGCAGTATTGCTGACGAGTTCGGTGCACTGACACATGGCGTCCTTGGCGCCGGTCGATGCGAGCAACGTCTCAAGGACGATTGGGGCTACGAGTGTGGCGACGACCGCGCCGAGAAGAGCGCCCGCAGCGAGCCAGGACAGATACCAACGCATGAAAATGACCTCGAGGCTTAATTGCGCGCCAAAGATGCCGTCACGCGTCCTGTGAAGCAAATCGGTGGCGTGAAACCCCTATTCCGTGCGGGCGGGGCGCAGACAGGGGGTGGCCGTCTGCCGCCGCGCACCAGATCTGATATGGTCCCGCGCGCCATGCCGCAACGCTCGCTACCACTAGGCTTATCGACGGCTGTCATTCTGGCCCTGGGCGTGCGCTTTTTGACGGTGTTTGAGCGACTGCCGAATGTGGTGGGCTCGCATTTCAATTTTTCCGGTGAAGCAGACAGCTTTCAAGACAAAGCGACCTTCGTCAGTGTGAGTCTCGCGCTGCACGTCGCGCTGCTGTTGATGTTCGCGTACATGCCTGCCCTCCTGCGGCGCACGCCAAAGTCTTTCATCAACCTTCCGCGCCGTGATTACTGGCTTGCCCCGGAGCGCGCTGAAGAGAGCTTCACGCGAATGACGCCGTTCCTCGATTGGCTTGGTGTCACGACCCTGACGTTCACCGCGGCTGTGACCGAGCTTGCGGTACGCGCCAACTTGCGCTCCGAAGGCCTGGAAAATGAGGCCGCGCTCGTTTTGATCGGCGGCTATGTCGTCGTGGTCGGAATCTGGACTGTGCGCCTGCGGCGGATTTTTCACTAAATTATTCGCAAAAACTCGCTCTTTCGCAACGCTGTGTGATGTGAAACACACATCGCGGGAAGACCGTGAGACGCAAATGCGTATTCGAGCTGCGGGTTGCTGCAGAGCGCTCAGTGTGGAGGTAAGGCGTGCTGAAAATGACATGGGGACGCTCGGCTTTCTGGCTCTGCTTCTCACTTTGTGTGGCCTGCGGTGGATCTTCCCCTTCGGAGGGGCCGAGGGAGTCGCCTGACGCCTCGGACATCGTCGCAGATGCGGAGCTGCCCGAAGATGCGGCCGAGCCGCCCGAAGAGGTCGACGCCGAAGTGCTGCGGCCCTTCGATGCCTGGCGGGAAGCGCGCGATGTACTGCGTAAAAGTCCCGATCATCTGCTCGCGCAAGCAGAACGTGTAGTCGCGCTCAAAGACCCGAAGCGAATCTTTGAGTTCGTGCGTGATTCGATTCTTACGTATCCGTCGGCGGAAGATGGCTTTGCTTCCGCCGTCGCGGCTCAGCGTTGGGGTGCACAGGGTACCTTGCGAGGCGGAGCCGGAACGCCTCGAGAAAAAGCCGAGCTTCTGGTCTCGCTCTATGTCCAAGCGGGCTTTCAGGCGGAGGTGGTGCAGGGCAGAGCGGACCCCGCGCGCCTCGATGGCAAGCAAGTTTTGTTGCGCGTGATCGAGCGCGCATACGAGGTGGAGTTTTCCGAGGAGCAGCTCGCTCGCTTCAGGCAAGCGTTGGGGGAGAAGCCAGCTCGCTCGCTTGCGCCCATCGATCCGAACGGAGCTGAGGCAGACGCGCTTGCGGCGTCTCTGCGTGCTCAGCTTTCAGAAACGCTCGAAGCGCCGTTCGACTTTACGCTCGATGCGATACCGCTCGTGCGGGTCAAAGTGGACAACGCGTGGGTTTTCGCCAATCCGATTGCACCCGATGCCGATTTCGGTGATTCCGTGACGCTCGCCACGCCTACGCCCACCTCGGGGGCCTACGCCACGCAGCGCGTGCGTGTGCGTGTTGAGGCTGCGCGCGCGGACAAGCCCTTCGAACGCTTTGCGCTCGTTGAACGCGAGTACACCGCAGAAGAGGTCGTCGGACGACGCATTCACCTCACGTTTGCTCCGCCGGTACGCACCGAGAAACTTGTGCGTATGCGGGCCGAGGACGTCGAGACCTTTGCACCTGTGCTGAGCGTGGCGTCTCCGGGCATGAGCCAAGAAGATCGCGACGTACTCGCAAAAGTGGGTGATGTATTCACTTTAGGTGGCGATCGGTTTAGCGTGGATGGCGCTGGAAACCTGACGATCAACGGGCAGATCGTGCAACCAGGCAGCAGTGACGCGGAGCATGTCGCGCGCGTGCACACACTGGACGCCGGGGCGCAGCCTGCGGCGTTTCCTCGGGTCAGCTTGCGCGTCAAAGCGCTCGATGCGGACGGAACAGGCGTCGCCGGACTTGGGGCCGACGCATTCAAACTCGAAGAAGAGGGCCGCGCTCTTTCCTTTACCCTGACGGAAAATAAAGCGCCGCCGCCACGCGTTGTGCTGCTGTTCGATGTGTCGACGAGTGTGCCAACGGACTTCCGAGGCGCAGGCGCCGTAAGTGTCGCCGACCAGATCATCGAGCCGCTCTATGCGGCCTATCCCGATGCGCAAGTGCGCGTGGGCGTCGTCACTGTGGGTATGCCGAGTTTCTTCGGTACAGGTTGGGCCACGAGTGCGGTTTTGGCCAAGGCCCAGGCCGCACAGCTTGCGACAGCCGCGGGAGGGTCGATGCTGTGGCAGGCCCTGCAAAAAGCCGCCGAGCTGAACCCGACGCTGACCGTGGTTGTCACGGATGCCGATGCCACGGACGAGCCCATTCCCGCCTATCGCAACGCGATTGTGGCAGGTCCACCTGTGCTCGCGCTCGGAGTCGGGCCTGTGAAAACGGAGACGCTGTCTGCCTTCGCGGCGCTTTCCGCAGGCCAGAGCTTTTCCGTCGCTCTGCAAAGCGAAGTTGTGGATTCCGTGCGTGCCATGATCGGTGAGCGCGCGACGCAAGATTACGCCTTGCAGTTCACGGCACCGCTCGAAGGTCCCGCGGTGCGACGCGTGAAGGTCACGCTCAACGGCAAGGAAGCGACCGTCAGCTATCAGGTTCCCACGTATCCCGCGACGCCGCGTGCGCTATCTGGACTGTACCTGACGCTCTCTGTCGGAGGGCGCCAAAGCACGCGCGCCCTTGCCGGTGTCGCACAAACCTACGCAACCCCCGGGATCGAGGTTACTCAGGCAGAACTCGACGACGTGCGCGCGCTCTTGCTAGGACGCGTCTCGATCGCAGTGGAGGCCGCCGCGCCGCCGCCTTCGGTGGTACTCGATGAATGGCTCTCGGAGAAGCTCGAGTTTGAGCCGCTGTGGAACGCAATCGCCACGGGCGATGAGGCAATCATCCTTGAAGCGCTGAAATTAGGCACCAACCTTACTCCCGCCAAGCTTCCGCTCGCTCAGCCTCCTTTGCTTGACTCCAACACGGAACAAGCACTCACGTTCGAGACAAGCTTGCGCGTGGCAGCACTGGTACAAAAGGTGCGCGCTGGTGGGACGTTTTCTCGGCAACTCGACCTCTTTCCACTCACGCGCTTCCGCACCGCAGCCGAAGACCCAAGGCAAGCATGGGAGCGCACGCTGCGCGCTACGTCGGCGCTTGCGGTAAGCGAGGCCGGATTGATGACGGGCCCAAGCACTCTCGAGGCACTCGCGTCTGTTGCACTTACATCGTTGCCCGCGGGACAGGCGCGCGCGCAAGCCGGGCTGAGTGACGGCGAACGTGCAGAGTGGGCTTTGCTCGAGAGCCCGTTCAGCAGCGCCGAATACCAGCTCCTTGTGCCACTCAAGCCCGGGCCATTCTGGGCTGTGCACAAGCCTTCGGGCTCTCTCATCGGCGTTCTGGCGGACGGTAGCGGCGGCGCTTCCGAGAGCATCTGCGCGAACTACAATCTCGCCAATTCGCTGCTGCAGCTTGCGAGCTTGGTGGGCGGCCTATTCGGCGCATCCGTCGGAGGTTGGGTTGCGCTCGCGCAGTGGGAAGTGAAGATGGTAACCATGGCCACGCTGGTCATCGCGGGAGCGGGTGATGCCACTCCTATCTCCAATCCTGCACTCGACATGGGCTGCGGCATTCTCGACGATGCCATCGGGGATCTGATTCCGGGCTACGGACTCTACGGTTCGATCGTAGACACGCTTGAGACGTCGGGGGCAGACACAGGGCTGCCCACGCTGTGCGGCGGTGGCGACGACGACGTCTGTTCCTGAGTCTCTTTCCGTGCTGCTTTCTGCCGTCCTAGGCTTGAGAGATCGGGCATCCGAATGTTGGTATGGATGCCCGCCTGCGCGCCTACGCACCAGCTGAGCATTCGCGGTATTTGCCTCCGTAGACGTTCGTTCCCCTTGGATGTTATCGATCGCCGCAGGGGGAAGCGATGCGACCAACGGCCTCGGTGTGTCTTGCACTCGTAGTGGTCGTGGGGGCAGGGTGTCCGAAGCAGGGAGAGGAGCGAGGAGCTCGCGAATCTTCGCTTCTACCCGACGGATCCGTCGTCGACTCTTCGGTCCCTGGCGACGGCGGTGACGCTGCAACGGGGAGCACGAAGCTTCCCTGTGATGTGCAGGCGGTGGTGCAGGCGCGCTGCGCGCATTGCCACGGTGCGGAGCCAGAGGCCGGGGCGCCTATGCCGCTCGTGACGCGAGAAGACTTCCTCGCGCGCTCTGCACTGAGTGGCGAGGCGTATTACCACGTCGCGCTTTTACGCCTGCAGGATGAGCGGAACCCCATGCCGCCTACGAGCCAGCTCGCGCTCAGCGCCCACGAGCATGAGACGCTTGCGCGCTGGCTGAGCGCAGGTGTTCCTGCTGAGTCGAGTTTGAACTGTGATGGCAGCGAGCATGGGGCGGATGCTGGCAACACGGATGCAGGCGGCGACGATGCCCACGCTTTCGTCGAGAAGGTGCAGTTCGACTACGACCCCATTTCCGCCGCAGACTGCGATGCAGATTTCGAGTTGCGTGCCTCAGACCCGACAGACTCACGGCTTGGATTTCCTGTTGGTGGCGCCCGAAACTCGCTCGACTGCTTTGTTTTCGAAGTGCCCTTCGAAGGCAAGGCTCACGGGCTGAAGTTCACTCCCCTCATCGACAACAAGCGCGTGCTGCACCACTGGCTGCTCTACGCTGAGGCGGGGTCGAGCGGTGCGGACGCACACTATCGCTGCACGGGGGCCCATCCCGATGCTGAGCTTATTGCGGGGTGGGCCCCTGGCATGGAAGGAATGCGTGCGCCGAAGGGGGTGGGGCTGCGACTTCCCGAGAAGTCACAAGCCCATTTCGTGCTCGAGATTCACTACAACAATCCAACTGACGATGAGACGTTGCGAGACAAAAGCGGCGTGCGCGTGTGTGCCAGCACGCAGCTGAGGCCGGAAGAAGCTGGCATGCACTGGTTGGGAAGCGAAAACATCGTGCTCCCACCAGGAGCCGGACGTGCGTCCGGGACGTGCACGGCGCCGCAAGCCGCGATCGTAATCTCGTCCTTTCCACACATGCACAAGCTAGGGACGCGCACGACCTTCGAACTCACGCGTGCTGGTCAGACCGTGACTCTGCTCGATAAGCCGTTTCAATTCGAAGATCAGCGCTCGTACGACACGCCGTATCGCATCGAGGCGGGTGACAAGCTTCGCGTCTCGTGCCGCTATCACAACGACGCAGGACAGGTCGTGTACCACGGCCCAGCGTCGGAGGATGAGATGTGCTACAATTTCGTGTTGGCATATCCCATGGGAGCGCTGAGCCATGGCGAGTCGACAGCGCAGGCGCGAAGCGTCTGCATCGACCCTGAGTGAGTGAAGCTGAGCTTCTCAGCTCGGGCGATGGTCGCTCGCTTTGAGTTCGTCGAGAAGTGCCTCGGTGACCGCTTCCAGATTGCGTGCCTTCGCTTCCTTTTCGGCACGTCCCCTAATGAAGGGGCGAATGAAAAAGGGGGCCTTTTTGAGACGTGCCTCGGCGGCGGGTTCCCAGCGCATGAGTGAAGACTCCTGTACGTAAAGAGAGGTCGTTAGCAGTTGTGCAATCGATACGGACCCGAGCCCGTATCGCCTGGCGCGTCACTGGAGGGTCAGTTGACGTTGAGCGGGATGTTGTGTGTCGCGCCCTCGTTGAGGATGATTTGTGACACCGAAATTTCGGCCCGCTGGGATTTCACATTCGCGTCGTAGCGGCCCGGCGAAATGGAAACGTATTCCTCCGCGCCGGAGGTGAGCTTGGCCACGGGCGTTCCGTCTTTGCTGAGCGTCACGACGGCGGTGGGATCGAGCTTGCCTCTGAGGTTGACCGACACGCGCACGAGCGAGCGCGCAAAGCTCAAGCGCTCCGTCAGCGTCTGTCCGGGTGTGAGGGTCACGTACTGGCGCAGGGTGGGCTTGTCGATGATCGCTTTGGAGTCGGTGATCTGGGCTTCGATCAGTAACTCGCCCGACTGTACGCTCAGGAGCGCGTTGCCGCGGCCTTGGGCCAACAGCGTGCCATCCTCGGCGAGTACCCGTACGTCGATGGGTGTCTCTTGGTTGCCGACTTTGCCGACGACGATGAGCGTAGCGGGTCCGGCTGCGGGTTCCTCGGCCACCTCTTCCGCTGCCTCTTCCGCGAGCTCTTCGCCTGCTGTGCCTTGCACCTGGGAAGCGCCGCTCGAAGGTTCAGGCGTGGGCGTGCTCTCTGCGGCCGGTTTGGTTCCGCTGCACGCCAATAAGGCAAGGCCTAGACCGATGCACGTGATGTGTCGCATTTCGTTCCCTCCCGCGCCGAGGATAGCCGCGAATGCCAGCTAAGTCAGCGCCTTGGAGGGATTCGAGCTGCGCCTCGTCGCTTTAGGCTCTAGCTACGTGTCCTTTACAGCGCAGTCGCAGTTGGGAGTGCACACGCAGTTCTCGCCGCAGGGGCAGGCATCACCGCAGCCGCAGCGTGGGGCGGCCTCGGTGGAGCAGCTGCAGGACTTCGGTACGCAATGGGAGCACAGGCATTTTGGGGATTCAGGCATCGTGTTCTCCTTGGCAGTGGCTGTTCGTGCTTCACCTTGGAGACGGCACCTAGGCCTTTTGATTACACCAAAAGCGCAGCGAGCTGCACGCGGCAAGGAATCGTCACGCTTTAATCATCCAATCCTCCGCATGTTTTGCAGGCTCACTTTCGCTGCGCGTGCCTGCGGAGGGTGGGATGCTCGGGTGCTGCAGATACGACAAGAGCATGCGGACTACACCGTCGACGAGGCTTGGGTCATCGAGCAAATGGGGACGCTCCAACACAGTTCCGTGTGTGATGGCTTCGACCGTGAGTCCCACCACGAGCGCTGCTTGATCCAAGTCTTTCAAACCTATCTCGTCGCGGTGGTGTTCCATGTGGAGACGGATGAGCTTGAGCGCCAAGTGGTCTGTGTTCGTGAGCCCTGAGTTTCGACCCTCGCTTTCGAGTGCCTTGTGCAGCGCTGGGTCTTGCTTGTGGACCTCGAGCATGCGCTCCACGAAGCGACGGAGGGCCACAGGCACGCTTTTGTGCATGAGTTGCGCGATTTCTTGGTAAAGTAGCCCTTCTCCTTCGGCTTGGTGCCGGCGTCGCAGCTCGGTGATCAAGGCGCGTTTGCTCGGAAAATATTGGTAGAGCGACCCAATACTCACGCCCGCCAGGCGAGCTACGCGATTGGTCGTCAATGCACCAATGCCCTCTTTTGAAACGACGACTTTGGTCGCCGCAAGGATGGCATCGACGGTGTGCTGGGAGCGCTCCTGCTGCGGCTTTCTGCGGGATTTACGGGGCGAAGGGGTGCCTTTCGCCTTCTTCTTGGCCGTTGGAGAGGAAAGTGCCATGCGCAGAGTGTGCGGTAAGTGTGTGCGCTTGACGACGAACTTTCGTACGCTTTTGGGAGACGATGACGTCAGCGCAATGGCCTATGCAGCCTGAGCAAGCTTGTTGCCGTCGAGCAGGAGTTTGCAGACTCCGTCTGTGTCACGCAGCTCGTACAGGACGGGCGGCACAAGATCTCGCGCCGGTGTGAGCGGCTGCATGGCTCCGCTGTCCGAAAGGGCTCGGGCTTCAGGAGAATCCAAGATCAAATACAGATGGCGACAGCCATCGCTCACGGGGACCACTGCGACATCGACGATGTTACGGCGGTCGAGCGAGAGCTCGGTGTAACCGCGCCGAATCAGCATGCGCCGATTGGTCAACACGTACTCAGTCTTGCGACCCATGGCGCGGGCTCGGATGATGCCATGCCATACGAGCGTGGCCCCCACACCCGCCATGACGCTGAAAGACAGGGTGGTTGCGAGAAACAGGAGCAGCCAGGGTAGAGACTTCACTTGTAGGCCGAGGCCCTCGAGGTCGACCAGCAGGCCACCGGCTTGTGCGCCGTAACGAATCGCAAGCCACAGCACGAAGACGCCCAGCGCAGCGGTCAGGACGTCGCGCCAGCCGAGCATAAAGCCCTCGGGACCGCCTCCCCACACAACGTGTTCGTGGGCATCGAGTCGATCCGTAATTGGAAGATCCGGATCGCCCAGGTGTTCACCCGCCTCGACCCCACGGATGCAGGCATAGACGCGATCAGGTGCTGCCACATGCAGAAGCTGGAGTCGCTGTCGGCGCGACAGGGGGCCGAAGGGCGTAGCGCGCACAAGCTCTAAATGCCCCACGCCGGGCGTCGCATGATTCCACACGATGCGGGCGTAGCTTATGGCGTGGCGATCCACCCAGCGTGTCATGCGGCCACGACGCCACATGACGCGACGGTCGGTGACCACGTACTCGCAGGGATGGTGAAGAAAGTAAGGTGCGATAAGAACGGCGGTGGCCCAAAGAGTAAGGTAGACCGCCATTGCACCGATTTGTCGTGCCCCGGGAAGCTCTGCGACGATCAGAAGACCGGCGAACAAGCCTGCGATGACCGCAAACGAGAAAAGCAGCAGGGTCGCGAGCCACCACACCGGATCGCGCGCGGCCGTTTTTACCGGGCGACCGTGCCACAGGACCTTCTCCGACGGAAGCAGGCGAAAGGCACGCTCTAGGGTCATTGAAATACGACTCCTTTCTCGATTGTACCCAGATGTTTCGCCCAGCGCAGCTGATGATTTGTCGGCTTGGGTTTGGAGCTGCCTCTGTATGGACGTGAAGCTAAGATTTGGAATGCACTGCCTGCGCAGGAGTTGACAGCGCGACCTGATTTGCATCAGCTCGTAGTTACTATGGTTATAGAAGCTCTCTCGCGCGCCGAAACTCAACTGAGACCTCTCCTTGAGGCGCCTCCCCAGGTTGCCTTAGTACTGGGGTCTGGACTCTCTTCGTTGGCGGATGATTTCAGCGCGTCGCAGACTTTGCCGTACGCGGCGATTGCCGGCATGCCAGAGACGACCGTGGCGGGACACAAAGGTCAGCTCGCCTGGGGGCTGCTCGAAGGCGTTCCCGTGATGGCGATGCAAGGGCGGTTTCATTCCTATGAAGGGTATCCGCTTGAAAGTGTGGTTTTTGGCGTACGGTTGATGCTGCGCTTAGGGGCGCGCGTGCTCATCGTGAGCAACGCTTCGGGTGGTCTCGACCCAACGATGGCGCCGGGATCGCTGATGGTCATCAAGGACCACCTCAATCTTTCGGGGCGTAACTGCCTGGTCGGACCCAACGAGAGCGCACTCGGACCGCGTTTTCCAGACATGTCAGAGCCCTACGACCGCGGGCTGATTCGCCTCGCCCAGGAGGTTGCCGCGCGCCAAGGCGTGCCGCTTGCGCAAGGCGTCTACGCGGGCGTGCTGGGGCCGAGCTACGAGACGCCTGCCGAGGTGCGCATGCTACGTGTGTTGGGCGCGAGCGCGGTGGGTATGAGTACCGTGCAAGAGGTGATAGCCGCCAATCACATGGGCGCGAAGGTGCTCGGCCTCTCGTGCATCACCAACCTGGCGTCAGGGCTTTCTGCCGACAAGCTTAGCCACAAGGATGTGGAAAGCACCGCCAGGGCTGCGACCGAGCACCTGACGAACCTTGTGCGCGGGGTGGTGGCTGCCCTGGCGCCGCAGCTCTAGCGTTCGAGGCTGCGCACAGTTCGCGTGACTTCGTCGCGCGCGGTGTGACTTGCGGGGGCGATTTGTAGAAAGGTTCGGTAGTGGTCGAGCGCATCCGCAGTGCGCTTGCCGTCGCGCAAAGATTCGGCGTAAGCGTAATGAGCATCCGCGACCCACGTTGGCTTGTCGCTCAACTTATCCCCATGGAGAACCGCTTCTGCAAATGCAGCGCGCGCTTCCTCGCGGTGTCCCTTGTCGACGTGCAGGGAGGCCAAGCGGTACCACCAGAAGCCTTCGGTCGGCACGGCACGCACGGCTTCCTGGTAGGTTTTGATGGCCTTACGCAGCTCGCGCAGCTGGTCGTACGCATCTCCTAGGCCCGCGAGGGCTTCGTAGCGTCCGGGTTTGAGGCGCAGAGTTTTTTGGAAGCTCTCCAAAGCATCCTTCACGGCGCCCATGCGGAGCTGCACGCGGCCGAGGACCCAATGTGCATCGCCTGAGGCGGGATCGCGCTCCAAGGCTGCGTTGACTTGCGTGAGCGCTCCACTCAGATTGCCGTGTTCGAGGTGGGTCCAGGCAAAGTGGGTTCGAAACTCGGCGCGAGTTGGCTCGAGATTTACGGCCTTTTCGAAGTGCTGCAGCGCTTGGGCCATGTCGTGTCGCGCGAACAGGATGCGGCCCAAGAAGTACTCACCTTCGGCGGAGTTGGGGCGCTCTTTGATAACCTCGCGCAAGAGCCCATCGGCCTCGTCGACGCGGCCAGCAGTCACGAGCGCCGCGCCCAAACGCAGCTTCAGATCGAGATCCTGAGGGCGCAACGTCAATGCGTGGCGATATACCTCGGCCGCTCCTGCGTGGTCGCCGCGCATTTCCCGAAGCAGACCATGTTCTGTCGCAAGTCCCGGAAAAGCGGGGTCCACACTGGCGAGGCGCGCCAGGTTCTTTTCGGCTGCGTCGAGGTCGCCATGCTTTCTTTGAGCGATGCTCAAGCCGAAGAGCGCCCCGGCATCGTGGTCATCAAAGCGTAGTGCACTCGTAAATTGCGCGATGGCTTCGGGGAGATGGTTGCGAACGAGCTCCGAGTTGCCGAGCAAGCGTCGCACCTCTGCGCTGTCTTGCACTTTGCCTGTGGCGGCGGCGAGGACGCGCGATGCTTCCTCAGGCCGCTTGCGCTTGAAGAGCAGCTGAGAGAGCGCCACGTAGCCACTGAAGTTGTCTGGAACGAGCTCGATGACTTTCTTGAATGAAACCTCAGCTTCATCCCACTGTTCCAACGCTACCTGAGCATGTCCCAACCACAGGCGGACATCGAAGTGCTCAGGGTTTTCCGCATCGAGGCGCTGCAAGCGCTCGAGTGCTTCGCGCCCGCGTTCGAGCGCAAGCAAAGCTTGGGCAGCGCCGACTCCGGCTTCGATGAACAGCGCATTGCTACTTTTTTTGTCCGCGGACTTGAGCGATAGCGCCGAGTCGTAGCGCGTGAGTGCATCGCGCGCGCGGCCTATGCGCATCAGCATGCGGCCTGAGCCGAGCAGCACGTCGAGCCGGTGTGGATCAGCCTTGAGCGCTTCTTCGTACGCGGCTTGGGCCTCGTTGGGATGCTCGCTTCGCTCTTCGACCAAACCTTGCAGGGCAAAGGCGCGTGCGCGATCGGCCTTGGCAGCACGCACGCGCTTGCCGCCGATGTCGACCCAGCCGAGCGCTTGCTTTGCGGAGGTCATGGCGGCTTTTAGATCCCCGCGAGCGAGAGCACGCTCGCCTGCCCAGATGAGCGCCCCTGCATGCCGCGGGCTCAGCTTGAGTGTGGCTTGATTGGCAGCGTCGGCGGCGTCGAGATTCTGCTTTGCGATGTGCGCGCGCGTGATGCCCCAGGCAGCGCGGGCACCTGCACCGAGGTCTTGAGCACGCTGAAACGCCTGAAGTGCCTCGTCGGGCTTCTGCTCGCGTAAGGCAAGCTCCCCTGCGACTAGGCCTGCGTACGGGTCGTTGGGTTTGTCGTTGGCTGCAAGCAGACTGCGTGCTGCAGTAAGGTCGCCTGTGCGCACTGCATGCGCGGCACGGGCCAACGCAAGGCCTGACACGGAAGTTCCACGCTCCATGACGCGAGTAAGAAGCGCGACCGAGCGCTGGGCGCTGTTCATGTCGTCTTCAAAGCGCAGCTGGTACAAAGATTCGTGCAGCAAGCTGCGCGCGAGAAGCTCCCTGCTCAGACCGGCTTCATTGCGCGCATCGCTCAGGATGAGCAAAGATTTACGCAGATCCGCGTGGGTGTCGCTTTCGGCCTTTTGTTCGGCGGCCGTGATGGCCTCCGCAATGCGCTTGGGGTCGCCTGCTTCCGGCAGGAATTGCTCCACGAGGTACACACCAAACCAACCATGGTCGGTCGCCAAGCCGAGCGTCACGCCTGTGCCGAGCAGAGCCGTTACGATGCCCACAGGCCAGACCCATGCGGGTGCTGCCTTTCTAGGCGTCTTGGCTTTCTTTTGGGCATTGGTTGACGGGGCTTCATCGGCAGCGTGCTCGAGCTGCGCAAGGTCCGCGTCGGGCTGCGCGCGCGCGTCGGCAGGAGCTGGGATGGGCATCGGCATCGCGGCTGGTACGGGCAAGTCGACCGGCAGGGCTTCGTCGTCCGGGAGTCCGAAATCGAGCTCGCCAAAGGCACTGCCACCTGCTGCGCCATGGTGCTTTGCTTGTTTGTGTGCGCTGGGCTTCGGCGGCGCAAAACGAGCCTCGGGCTCCAGCAGCGAATCGAGCTCCATGGTTTGGGCCGCAAACTTGGGTGCCCCTAGGTCTGCAAACGGGTCGAGCGAAGGTAAGTCCTCGAGCAAAGGGCCGGGCGCGTTGCTCAGCGAGGGCAAAGACAAGACCTCACCGTCGGGGTCTGCTGCGCTCGCGCCTGGCAGCTCGAGGTCGTCGATGGAGAGCGCCATGGTGGCGTTCATGGGCTGAGGCGCCGGGAGAGCTTGTGTCCCCCCCTTGCCGGCGAAGGCATCGAACGAGGGCTGGCCCTGCAAGCCTGCGCCCTGAGGCGTGCGCGCTGGCGCGGGTAGGTCGAGCTCGAAGTCCGGTGTCAGTGCGGCAGGGGCAGCCGCTGCAGGCACGCGCGCTGCCTCGGACTTGGGGGGCGGCAGGTCGAGCGAGTCGCGACTCATCTGGCCTTGTGCCGTGCGCCCCCTTGCTTGAGACGGCGTGTGCTTCGTGGAAAGTGCGACGTCGGACGTGAACGCGAGCGGTGCCGGAAGATCGATGTCGTCGAACGGAATGGCGAGCGGGTTGCGCGGCTCTTTTGCCGTCGGTGCGGGTGCAGAGGCCTTGGGGGCCTCGAACGACATGCCTACCAGCTCGACTGCATTGTCGCCCAGGGCGCCGAAGCCCTGCGGCAGATCGAGTGAGTCCCTCGGCAGGCTACCCCCCGTCCTCGGGCTCGGTGCTGTGAGGATCGCGTGCTGGCTGGGAGCTGGGTGGGCGGGGGACTTTGGCTGCGTGCGGACGTCGTCGAGATGGCCCATGGCGCCCGAGGCCAACCCGCGCATGGGCTCTGGATCGATGGCCAAACTGTCTTTGGGGAAGCTGTCCTGGGACAGTGCAGGGGCCGGTCGCTTTGGCGAGAAAACTGGGGCCGGCAGCGGACGGCTCTCCGGGGTCCCTTTGGGGGCTACATCGAACTCGAACTCCGTGGCGATGGGCGGAGCTTTGGCAAAGGCCTGGGCCTGGGGAGCGGCCGGGCCCGCTCCTTTCAGGGCCGGCAAATCGAGCTCTGGGCGCGCTGCTGTCCGCTTCGGAGCCGGCAAGTCAAGCTCGAGCTCGAACTCGGATGGCCCGCTTGCAGGTCCTCGCCTCAGGCCAGGCAGATCGGTGAGGTCGTCCTCAAATGAGGGGGCTAGCGGAACGGCTGCGGTGCGCCCTGGGCTCCCTTTTGTGGCTGGCAGGTCCGACAGATCTCCAAAAACCTGGCTGTGCGGCTTGGGAGCTGGCTTGGGCGCGGGCAGATCCAGCGAAAGCGAGAGCGAAATATCGGTTGGGGCAGCCCCTCCCGCGCTGGCCTCCGGATGGACGAACACCGGACCGCCGCAGGATGAGCAGCGCATTTTGAGTCCCGCTTTGGGGATTCGGCGGGGGTCCACTTCGTACGGCGAGCCGCACGCGTCGCACTTGACCTTGAGCATGCGCCTTGAGGGTATCATGGCTCACCAAGCGAACTGATAGGTCCACGGACGATTACTCAAGCTTTTGGACGCAGGGGTAGGCGAATGGGGGCCTGAAAACTTGACCTGTCCCACTTGAGGAATTTAGGCTCCCCCCGGTGCACGGTGTACGCAGATCTGGGTTAGGGGGCTCCCTGTGAAGAAGACCGTCACGCTGGACATCGCAGGGGCGTCCTATCGCATGCAGGTGGATGCCGATGAAGAGCACCTGCGCAAGCTGGCCGACATCGTGAACGAACGCGTGCGGGCGCTCGGACCCAAGGCATTGCAGCGCGCCACACCGACGCAGCTGCTCGTGATGGTAGCGCTCGGCCTCGCCGATGACCTCCAGGCCGCAGAGAGCCGTTCACGTTCCGTTGAAGAAGCGACGCGGCGTGCCCTTACCCATGCCATCGCCCGCATCGATGCGCGCCTGTCGGAAGACATGCTGCATCCCGCGGATGCGTAGCGATTGCTAAAGCGCGAAAGCGCACGAGACAGCCCATGAGTGCACCAGAAGGATACACGCCTGAGGAGATTGAACTCCTGCGGGCACGTGCGAAGGAAGAGCTGCGTCGTAAAGCTGCGGGGCTGCGACGCGCGGTTTCAGCAGAGACCCGCGCCCGCTTTTCGCACGCGATGGCCACGCGACTGATGGAAAGTGAAATTTTTATGCGCGCCAAGGTGGTAGCAGCTTACTCGGCGCTGCGTTTCGAGATGGACCCTCGTGCGATTGTGGAGCATGCGTGTGCGCTCGGAAAAACCGTTGGACTGCCGCGTTTCGTAGCCGGAACGGGAACATTAAACCTCGCATCTTACCGTCTTGATGACGAGCTGAACGAATCGCACTTTATGGTCAAAGAGCCGCTTGAAAGTGCGCCTAGCATCGATCTCGAGAGCGTCGATTTGGTGCTTGTTCCGGGGCTTGCTTTTGATCCACGCGGACACCGTCTTGGTTTTGGGAAGGGGTACTACGACCGCTTTCTGCCGTGTATGCCAAACGCGGTACGTGTCGGTTTGGGGTTTGAGTTTCAAATGCTCATGGAAGTGCCTGCGGCTACGCACGATGTGCCCGTCGATCACCTGGCGACTGAGCGTCGCATGCTAGTCTGTGAGCGATAGGCGAGCGCGGTTCCGCACGTTGGGGGATGCGGAAGGTAGTTGTGCTCGAGTGTCTTTATGTCCGCGAGAGTACTCATCATCGACAGTGATGTCGGGGCTGCCACTATGCTTGCGCATGAAGCAAGCACAGGAGGGCACGAAGTAGTCACGGTGGGCGACGCCGCCCAAGCGCGCACGCGGGTGAGTTCATTCTCGCCTGATGTTGTCGTGCTCAGCGAGCGTTTGCCTGACGGGACGGGTTTAGCGCTGATGGAGGAGCTTAGACCGCAGTTAAGTCAGAGTGTCTTCGTCATGATTTCGGAGCGCTCAGGTGCCCACGAGGAATCTCTCCAACATGGCGCTTTCGACTCGGTAGACAGAGACAGCGAGCCTCGTGCGCTGTTTATGCGCGTCGAGCGGGCCATAGAGCACGCGCTGTTACGGCGACTCGTCGCCGAGGCCCAAGCAGAGTGGGCGCCGAAGATTGAGTTCGCGCTGCTTGGCGATAGTCCAGAGATGGAGCGCGTGCGCGGCCGCCTCGAACACTTCGCGTCGGTCGAGGACTCCGCGGTTCTTATCACCGGCGAAAGCGGAGTGGGGAAGGGGCTCATCGCACGCGCCGTGCACTTCCGCTCGAAGCGCGTGGGTGAACCGTTCGTTGGCGTGGACTGCGTGAGTATCTCGCCATCGCAACTCGACGTAGAGCTGTTTGGACAGGAGCCAAGCGGAGGAACATCGGGCGGCGTCGTGCGGCCGGGTCGCGTGGAAGCAGTGCAGGGGGGCACGCTTTTCCTCGACGAAATCACCGAACTCGATGGGTCTCTACAGCAGAAGATTCTGCGTATGCTCGAAGAGGGGGAGTACGTTCGCGTTGGTGGCCACATACCTCGCAAGTTCACGGGTCGCGTGGTGGCAGCCACTTCACGCGACTTGCGAAAAGCCGTCGAGGACGGTCGTTTTCACGCGGATCTGAAGCAGCGGCTCGAGAACGTGACGCTCGATGTTCCGTCGCTAAAGGATCGCGGCGAAGACGTGTTCCTGCTCGCCGACCGCTATGCGACGCAGCGCGCGAGAGCTCACGGACGCAATCGTCCTGTGCTTTCGTCGGAAGTTCGTGAAGGGCTTTTGACCTATCCGTTCCCGGGCAATCTTCGCGAGCTGTGCGCGATGATCGACGAAGCATTGTGGCTGCATCGCGACGACGACATGTTGAACCTCGACGACTTCCCTGTGCTCTTGCGCTATCGCATGGAGACGCAGGGCAGCTCGGGCTTCGGCTCGGCGCCGCCGCGCAGCGGCTTCGTTGTCAACGCTCCGCAGTACGCAACCCAGATGCGCATGACGGCCAACGCGCCGCCGCCTTCGCTCGGGGTCATTCGCGAACGCCACGCAGACCAAGAACGCATCAAGCTGGTCGAAGCGCTCGAGCAGTCCGGTGGCAACGTATCCCGTGCGGCTCGCACCGTGGGCATGTCGCGCTACCAGATGTTGCGTAGGCTCGCCAAGTACGGCTTGCGCTGAGGGGCCTTGGGGGACTCCCTAGCCGCCAGTCGCGCCGCGGCTTGCCGTGATCGGAATCGCGAAAGACACGGACTGCCCTTGGCCAGGGAAGCGCGTCTGCTTGCCCACGTCTCGCAAGCACTTGCCGAGCGCGGTTTCTGCGAGGGCGGCCGGGCTTGCAGCGACCTTTACGATCTTGCCTGTCGGATCGATGTCGAATTCCAGCTGGATTTGGGGCGTTCCCTGAATCTGCGAAGTGAACTGTTTGAAACAGGCCTCGATTTTGCCCTGTTGCCTGCGGAACGCCTTGGTGAGTCCAGCCGGATCCGGCTCTGTCGCCTTTCGGACTTTCGTCTGTCGGGTGGTGGGCTCAGGTGCTTGGTCTACCGGGTCTTCGGGAGCCACCACGACGGGCTCGGGTGGCGCGGTCTGTTCTGCGACGACGCGAATCGGCGGTACCACGGGGGCGGGTTCGGGCGTACGGCCCTGAAACGACACGATGATGGCTACCGTCGCCAATGCGCCGACCACGCCAAGCGCCAAGAAGAGCCACTTGTTCTGCGGCGGATGCCCCATTTCCGGCGCCGCATGCATGCCTGTGGTCATCATGCGGCCGGTCTGGTGGAACGAAGGCGGAGGCGGCGGAAGCGACCCGCGCTGGTACGCTTGGCCGTTAGGAAGGGGCGGAATTGCGTGCGCGCCCGTCATGCGGGCTCCAGGTGCAATGGCGTGCGCTCCCGTGCGCCGCCGCGCAGTCTCGGTGATGCCGGAGGCCGAGCCCGGCTCCGGCGCGAAAGCAGGCCCCTTGAGCGTATAGGAGCGCGGCCGTCCGCCCGGCTGGCTCTGGGGCGCCACGGAGTCCTGACCCAGGGCGTCGTCGAGATCGACAGCTATTGTGCGTTCGACCTGAGGCGGAGGCACGCTGAGACGGCGCCAGGCTTCATCCCGTGCGGTCAGCGATTCGAGGCCGAGCAGTCGGGCCATGTCCTCGCCGAAGTCCGTTTTGAGCATGATCGCAAAGCGCGCGCGCAGCTCGCTTTCGTACTCGCGCTGCAGTGAGCGCAACGCCAGCGCGAACTCATGGGCACTCCCGAAGCGTTCTTCGGGATTTTTCGCCATGGATTTGCGCAGGATGTTGTCGAGGCCGGCCGGAATGTTTGGGCTCAAGCTCTCCACGGGTTCCGGCGTGTGATTGAGAACCAGGTTCAGCGTGGCTGCCTGGTTCTTGCCGCTGAACACGTTGCGCCCGAGCAGCATCTCGTGAAGCACGACGCCGCAGGAATAGAGATCGCTTTGGGGCGTAGCTTCGACGCCCGCGAACATCTCGGGCGCGCTGTAGGTAATCTTGCCTACGAAGCTGCGCACTTGGGTTTGGTAGTCCACACCGCCGCCGCGCATGCGCGCGACACCGAAGTCGAGCAGACGTGCACGGCCATCGTCATCGAGCAGGATGTTCGACGGCGACACGTCGCGGTGCACGATGTGCATCGGCGTTCCGTCCGGATGAACCATGCTGTGCGCTTTGTGCAGCGCTTCGAGGACGTCGGTCATGAGCAGTAGCAAGATCTCGGTCGGCAGTTCCCGACCCTTCTTGCGCAGGTACTTGCTCCACTGCCCGAGGTGATACCCACGGACATATTCGAGCACCATCACGTAGGCGCCGGCTTCTTCGCCGAACTCGATTACGTCCACGATGCTCGGGTGTCGCAAGCCCGATAGGATCTGCGCTTCGCGCACGAACATGCCGAGGTAACGCTCATCGCTCGCGTGCTCAGGCAACACGAGCTTGACCACCACGGGCTTCACGAAGCCCACAGCGCCTTCTGCGCGCGCGAGATATACAACGCCCATGCCGCCCTTGGCGAGCTCGCGGACGATGCGATAACGACCTAGGAGGACACTGCCAACGAGATTGTCGGACGAGTTCAAGGGCTCACTTTTCATGGTGATCCTGCCGCTCGCCGCAGGTAGTAGTGAACGCCGAGTCGCGGGTGCGCGAGGCGCACTGCGATGTCGGGCCGATCCGCCTTCGTCGAGACCTCGCCCACAAAACGCTCGTCCGCGTTCATGGTCACGCTCCCGCCTTCGACGCTTACCTTCCAGGTCTCTAGTGCCACTCCCTCGATTGTAACCGTATCTCCTGGTTTGAATGCGCGATCTATTGGACTAACTAGGCTCGCTTTAGGTGCGGCGTTGTCGAAACGCACTTCTACCACCGTGGTGCGAGAACGTCGGTCCTGCGCTTGAAAGCTCAGTTGATGGCTACCATCGCGGAGATTACCCGAACGAAACAAATGTTCTGGTTTGGTGAGCCGCATGGGTTGTCCGTCTACGAACAGGTCGTACGAGGCGCTTTGGGGCGCATTGGGCCAACCTACACTGATTTCAGGTAGTTGGTTTTGATAGTAAATCGTGTACGTGCGCCCGTCGGTTTCGACAAACGAAGTCGGGGCCTTAGAAGGCAGGCGGCGCGTGCCGGCATCGAGCATGACTTGCACCGTGCCGCGTGCGGCGATCTTCTTGCCCGGCGCGCCTTTGTCATCGACGCAACGAATCACATAGGGCGTCGAGGTGGCCGGAATCACCACGCTGACCTGGTCTTTTCCGCGGACGCGCTGCTTGATTCCTGTGAGTTCGATTACACCGTCGCCAGGGCAACGCCCTGAAAAGTCGAAGCGCACGGAAGCTGGAACCTCTGGCGTGTGGAGCACGAAGGACTCGCCCGCTTTGACCGCCACGTTGTAGTAGCCGGCGCTATCTTCGATGGGACGATCGCTTGAGTCGCTGTTGGGGTTCGACCAGGACTTTTGCTGTCCTGCCTCGAGCTCCGTTACGACGCCGAGGATCTGAAGTGTGCCTGCGCCTTCCTTGATGATGACGTTGCCCGTGTCGTTCGTGACGCGAATCGCGGCGTCGCTGCCACTCGCCCGAGCATGTACTTGAATGGACCCGCCAGGAACGAGCACCTGAACGTCACTCGTCGTCGCTTGGACCGACAGGTCGCCAGCACGGGCGTCGATGAACGCGTTGTTCGTGTCGATTGCAAACTCGCCCGCGCCGCGCAGAGCGGCCTGTTGGTCACCGCGGCTGAGGTCGACGGCATCTTTGCGCTGAAGCCGCAGTTCCGTGCCAGGCGTCAGGTTGTGCTCCCCGGGCGTGAGTTTGGCCCAGTCAGAGCTTCCGGCGGCGCGCGCTCGTACACCCTTACCGCTGACCCTGGCGAGGATCACTGCACCACCGATGGTGGCCGTGGTCTTTTCAGGTTCCTTCTCCGTATCGGCGGCGGCAAAGACAGCCATCCCGATGCCCACTTCAACATTCTCGCCGGCTTTCAAGACGTGGTATTCGCCCGAGCTCGAACGAAAGTGCGCCTCACCGAGCGCGACGTCGTAGTCGATGTTTTCGCCCGATTTACTCAAGGTGAGTTGACTGCCCGCGGTGAGCGTCGCGACGCCGATCTGCGTGCGCAGCAAAAGGTCCTTTTGCCCGACGCGCAGCGACACCTGACCGGCTTCGATGTTGAGCGTCTGCTCCCCTTCCTCGGCGCCGTCGACCAAGAAACGCAGCGTGGTGTTTTGCGCGAGCTCGAGCTGAGTCTGGTCTATCAAAGTGAGGCGCGCGGAAGTGTTGGCAAGGGTACGTACGCCGTCGCCGATAACGAAACGCGCGCCGCTCTCAGCGGTCTGCCACGTATAACGCGCCGCGTTGAAATCACGCTCGATGCCTGGACCGCGAACCTCGATCAGAGTCGCGATGGCTTGGCCGTCGTCACCGCAGCTTCCGCATCCACTGAGTGCGGCAAGACACCACGCCAGAATACAAATCAGGGCGGCGTGCGCACGGCGAGGTCTACGATCGGTTTTTACAAGCAAATCGCTCATCGCTTCTCGCGCATATCCACGTTCAAAATGGCCACCCCGTTGCTCGATACGTTCACGTTGCGCCGATGTGAGCGATAGCCCGATGCGGTGATGATAACTTGATAAGAGCCTTCGGGGACCTTGATCTCGAAGCGGCCTTGAGCATCCGATTCACCTTTCACGACTTCTTTACCCTTGGAGTCGCGGACGACGATTTGGGCCTTGAGAGGCTCACTTCCGAAGGTACGAGTTAAGCAACGCAGCAAGCCCGTAACCTCAGCCGGGCTGAGATTGCGTGCCGAAAGTGCCGGCATATCAGAAACGACCGTGATTTCCCATTCTTGTGAAACGAATCCGGTAGCGGAGACAGACATCGAGGCAAGACCGAGTGGGACCTCCGTAAACGTGTAGCGACCTTCCGTGTCGGTGAAGGTCTCGCGTTTGGCCTCACCGACGCCCAAAATCACGTGGGCTTCCGGCAGCGCGACCCCGCCAGCATCCAGGATGGAGCCGGCCACGTTGGCGATCTGAGGCACGGGAGCTATCTGAATTGGGGGAGCTTCGACCGGCTCTTCCGTCGGAGTTGGCTCGACCGGTTGTGAGGCGCGGACTCGGGACGGCAGACCAAAACGCAGACCCGTAGTCGCGTAGACCCGCGGCTCGACAGGGACGAGTACAGCCTGTTCGCTAAGACTTGGCCGCTGGCTCAGGCTTGCGGTGACCGTGACCTCGAGTTGCAGCATCTTCCCGAGAAAATACCTGCCGCCCACGCTCGCTCGCAGCGGGGACTTGAGCAGCGAAGGCGCCTTGGCCCCGATCAACACGTCGGCGGATAGCTCAACAAAAACCTCGGCTCGATCTTCGAAGGTGTAGGCGAGACCGAGTACGCCGAGTACCGCGTGGAACTCGCTCAAGCTGAGCGAGAGGCGGTCACCGGGGCGCAGCCGCCTCAGGTCGGGCGCCGAATTGTGGCTGTTGTCGAGGCGAAATCCAACGGTGCCTAGCAGCGAGAGCGGGCCCTGATTTGGGCGATAGGCCCCCAGGGCTTTCATGTCGATGCTCGCGGCCTTGAGGCGCAGCGAAGGCGCATTGGCACCCGGTATCCACAGACCTACACCGCCGCCGACCGAGAAGTCCTTAGCGACTTGTCGACCGAGCCGAACCGCGAGGCGCGGATCGCCTACCATGGTTCCATCGGGCCCTTCGGGGTCCGGCGGGTGAATGTCGAGGCGGCCGTCGAGTCGCGCCGAGACGGCGAGCCATTCAAGCGGCACGAAGCCAACGCCGAGCGAGCCGCCCAATCGGACATGGCTGCCTTTAATGGGGCCGACGGATTCCGTGTGCCCGTACCCTGCGGTGCCGCTCGCGGTGACCAAGTAGGCGGGACACGTTGGGTACTCGGCGAGGTTTAGACCGCAGAGCCCGTTGGCGGCGATGCCCGTCGGTGGCCTGTTGTGGCTGGGTTCCGCGTGTGCAGGTGACGCAAGCCAGCTTGCTCCTGCAACGCACAACATTGCCATCAAGAACACACTGAATGTGCACCGTGTTACCATTCTAAGCTGAGGGGCTCCGCACCAGGACCCCGACGCGCCTAGGGCCAGGGTGAATTGACTATAGTTGACGCTGCTTTGGCGTGACCTGTCAATCCCGTCAGGGTGGCCTCGCTTCCAAAACCGAGACTTGCTGCCGAGGACTGACACTTCGCCAAGAGGTTGGGACATCGCTCCCAACATCGAATATGTTACTCGTGAAATTTTCCCGGCATGATGAAATTAGTTGGCCGGTTCGTCATCCACGTCGAAAGCGTTTCGTACGGCGCTGTCTTCGGCGCTTTCCGCGTCGCCCTCACCGATCTCAATCACCCGTTCTGCTTGGGTCACAGCCTCCGGACGCGTCGCCTCGCTCGCAAGCAGTGGCCCACGCAGGGTACGTAGGATGGCTCTGGCTTGAGGAATGGTGGCACCCGCAGAGCAGAGGGCGGCTTCGTCGGCTTCTTCGATCGCGCGCACAGACCCAAAGGCCTTGAGCAGACGCGCGCGCGTCTTGGGGCCTATCCCCTTCACGTCATCTAGGCGACTTCGGAAAGTGCGGCGCTTTCCGAGCTTGGTGCGCAGGGCGTTACTCGCCCGATGCGCTTCGTCGCGGGCCAAGGCGAGAATCCCAAGGGCAGCGTGGTTCTCGCGCAGCTCGATAGGGTTCTTTTGGCCAGGCAGGTAGATGCGGTCTACGAGCGTCTCGCCGAGTATGTTTGGCTTCTCCTTCGCGAGGGCTGCGATGGAAAGTCCACTTACACCCAGATCGTGCAGGGCTTGCTGCGCGACATTGAGCTGTCCACGTCCGCCGTCGACCACCAATAGATCAGGCAGTTCCCAGCCGGCCTCTTGGGCGCGCCCGCGACGAAAACGTCTCGCCAGTACCTCGTACATGGCGCTGTAGTCGTCCCCGCCGGACACGCGCTTCACGTGGAAGCTGCGGTAGCGCTTGCGGTCGGGCTGTGCGTTTTCAAGGGCGACAATCGAGGCCACGGTGTCGGTGCCTGCCGTGTGGGAGACGTCGACGCACTCAATGCGCACGGGTAAGCGCGGTAGGCGGAGTCGGTCCTTGAGGGCTGAAAGCCGCGACTGAACGTCCTCGCGCGCCCGTAGTTTTTCGCGGAAAGCGTGGCTCGCATTGTCGCGTGCCATTTGGACGAGCTCTGCGCGCGGGCCTTTCTTGGGGGCCAAGAGCTTGACGCTCTTGCCTCGCAGTTCGCCTAAAACCTCAGCGAGGCCATCCATCGCTTCGACTTCGAGTGGAAGCCAAACCTCGGCGGGTACGAAACTGCCGGGGGCGTAGTACTCGGCGACAAATTGCGCGCAGACTTCATCGTTTGGGGCACTTACATCTTTGAGTCCAAAAGTGCGCACGGACGTGAGCTTGCCTGCGCGGACTTGAAGCACGGCGACTTCGGCTTGGTCCGCTTGCCGATAAAGGCCGATGACATCTTCGTCTGTGGACTGCACCAGCGCCACACGGTTTTGTTCTCGCACGCGCTCGATGGCCCGTAGCTGGTCGCGGAGCTCTGCGGCGCGCTCGTAGTCGAGTGTATTCGAAGCATCGCGCATGCGCTGGGACAAAAGGCTGATGAGCTCGTCGTGGCGACCGTCGAGAAACATGGCCACGTCATCGACTTGTTCGCCGTAGCGCGCTCTGTCGACTTCGTACACGCAGGGGCCCGGACAACGCTTGATCTGGTATTGCAGGCACGGGCGAACGCGCGAGGCGAAGTCGTGGTCCGTACAGGTGCGCAGCTGAAAGTGCCGGTTGACCACGCGCAGCGTTTGACGTGCGGAGGTGGCTGAATGATACGGGCCAAAGTACAGCGCACCATCGGGCTCCGGACGGCGCACGACCTCGAGTCTGGGCCAGTGTCCCTTAGGGTCGAGGCGCAGCGACAGATACTCTTTATCGTCGCGGAGCTTGATGTTGTAGCGAGGCTTGTGCTGCTTGATGAGCGTGTTCTCGAGAAGTGCCGCTTCCTTCTCGGTGCCCACCACCACGGTTTCGATATCGAACAGCTCGCGACCCAGGCGCGAAATGAAGAAACGCGTGTCGCTTGTGCCAGCCTGAAAGTAGCTGCGAACGCGGCTCTTGAGGCTGCGCGCCTTGCCCACATACAGCACGTCGCCCGTTTTCCCGCGGAATAGGTAAACGCCGGGCAGCGCAGGCAGGTTTTCGAGCTTAGCTTCGAGCTCGGGGGTCATGAGTCATGGCCACTCTAACGTGGATCAGGCGGTGAGGCTTCCGTTTTCAGAGGTGCGCGAGACGCTGAGAAGCCGCACTTCGATTCGGGCACCGCGCGGAGCATCGGCCGCGCGTATGTTGCCACCCGAGCGGATGGCGATGGCTTGAGACACCGAGAGACCAAGACCCGTGCCTTTGCCGGGCGGCTTGCTGGTCACGAACGGGTCAAACATTTTGTCGCGCAGCTCGAGTGGAATGCCTGGCCCTGAATCCGAAACGGAAAGCAGCACCTCACGGGCATTGTGCTCCGCGGTTTCGATCAAAATGTATCCATCGCCACCGACCGCGTCTGCGGCGTTCAGCAGGAGGTTCAACACGAGCTGTATGAGCTCGCTTTCGCTGCCACGTACGAGCGCGCTAGGAGCCGCAAACCGCCGCTCGATCGTGATGCCGCGTAGATCTTTTTGCGGCGAAATGAGCTTGACCGCTTCCTCTACCACATGGACCAAGTTCGCTTGCTCCTCCGATATTTTGTCCGTGTCTGCACGGGCGTAGTCTAGGAGGCCGCGGATGATGCGGTGGATGCGCTCGACTTCGTTTTTTACGCGTTGCAGAAACTCGTGTTCTTCGGCTGGCTCGAGGTCGCCTGACAGGAGCAGCTCCACGAGTCCCAAAATCGCAGCCAGCGGGTTTCCTATCTCGTGGGCAATGCCCGCAGACAGTCGGCCCACGCTGGCGAGCTTCTCACTTCGGATCAAGTGGTCTTGCGTGGTGTGAAGTTCTCGCGTTGTATGCTCGAGCTCAGCAAGTCGCGCGACGAGAGCGCTTCTCTCTTCGCGTAGATCGCGCGCCATGCGATTGAAGCTCACCGAGAGCCGTGAGAGCTCAGCGGCTCCGACCACTGGCACGTGCGTGTGAAGTGCGGTGCTGGCGAGTCGCTCCGATGCGCGCGTAAGATTTTCGACGGGGCGCACGATGAGTCGTGTCAGGGCGACGTAGGTGGTCGCTAGAATCAACGCAAACGTGAGTAGCAGGTAAAGTCGCAGTAGTTTTTCGAGAGGGCCCGCCTCGTCGGCGAGCGAGGTTGTAGTCCATAGCGAGAGTTCGCTCCCGTCGGCCAGGCGCGTCTGTGCCGTGGGTTTTCCAGCGGTCCGGCCATGGCGCAACGTGCTGTCCGGCCCACGCTCAAGTGAAACTCCCACGACGTCGCCTCGGCCCAAGAGCCGCGGCAGGGAGGCTTCCGGTGTCAGGCCGTCGGTCTGTGCCATCAGCGTTGCGGCCATCACGTCGAGGGTTGCGTACGCGCGCCGACTGCGTTCGATGGTCTGAGCTTTGTGCGAGACCTGCATCACAATCACGCCGAGCGCCGCAAACGAAAGGATGAAAGCGATGCCGAGCGCGAGCAGTATCTGGGCGCGTAAGCCAAGCCCGTGGGCGTGTTCTGTGGTCTCGATCCGCTCCGTAGGCATGTAGCGTCACATCTGCGCTGGAACGAATCCTTTGGCAATCGAGAAAACGGTGCGTGCATAGTCGACGCGTACCGACCTTTTCGGTGGGGGAGGTGGCAGGCCCTGAAGACGCGAGGCCAAGATGGCTCGGTCTACGCGCAGCATGCCGATGAAGTTGAGCCCTAGGGCGCAAGTCTCGTCGCCGTAGCGTCGACCCCACAATACACGTGTGACTTCGGCCTCCGCGTCGATGTAGAGGCTCGACCCCGGCACACGGAACGAGGCGAGGACTCGCGTTCCGACGGGAGCAGGAGCCAGGGCCCGCACGCGCATGCCTTGGATGGAGAGATCCAGGCAGGTTTCGGCGAGCAGGGAGAATCCGGCTTCTTCGACAATCTGGCACGGCATGCGTACCTGCCTGCGCATAGCGGTTCGGTCCCGAGCAAAGAGCAAGATTTCACGCATCGACCCACCTCCAGAAGGAAAAGCCTACCGGGAGCGGCTCACGTCCCCAAAAAAGGCGTCAATCTGGGTGCCTGTGAGAGCTGCGCATGGGCCGCGCAACTGCTCCATGGACGCGGGTTGCGCGGCTCGAGGGTTAACGTGATTCGATGAAAAGCCGCGCGAAACCGCACACTTTCAAACACAAACCAGCGACAGAAAAACGGAGAGTCGTGATTACCGGAGGCTCGGGGGCGTGTTAGCTTGTGTGAAGCGGAACGACACGGACGCTGACGTGTCTGGCTTACTGTTTCCCATAACGGACAGGGTTCGTATGTTCGAGAACATCGTCGGGGACTATCGACGGCACGATAGTTCGTTAAGGAACGGCGGCTTCTGGGCGCTCCTCGTATATCGCTTTGGCCGCTGGTCACTGCGTGCGCGCTCAGAACGGCCATTTGTAGGAAGGATCTGTGGTCTTTCGTACGGTCAAATCAAGCCCTTGGTGACTTGGATTACAGGTGTGGACTTGGAATGTACGACACAAGTGGGCGAGGCATTTCACATCGTCCATTCCACGGGTGTCTCCATTCATCCAAATGCAGTCATCGGTGATCGGGTCGGCGTCATGCACGGCGTGACGATCGGCAGCAACATGGGGCAAGACGTTCCGGTGATCGGCAACGACGTCTTCATCGGCTGCAACGCTAGCATTCTCGGTGGTGTCAAGATTGGCGATGGCGCGCGCGTAGCCGCAAATTCGCTGGTAATTTCTGACGTTCCACCTGGATCGATGGCCATGGGCGTGCCGGCTCGATGCATCCCTGGAGTCAGTCGTTTGCGCGAGGCGCGCGCGAGCCGCAGCCTGGATTCGGCGCAAAAGAGCCTGGAACGCACCGCAAAGGGCGAAGCGCCAGCTGAGTCGCGCATTTCATCGAGCCTGATGCGGGAGGAAAAGGGAGGCGCGTCGTGAGCTCCTTGCCGACGGATGCGGAGTCGTGGCTTTCCATTCTGGAGGCCCACGCACGTTTACGAGGCGATAAGACGGCCATCACGTGTCGCTTTGCGGATGGTGGTTATGGCCAGACTTCGTTCGCGCAGCTCGCCGACAAGGTGCAGGCCTTGGCTGTGCACTTCGAACAGGAGTGCAGCGAAGGGCAAATTATCCCGCTGTGTTTGGCGCGCGGTCCAGATGCCGTGGCGGCGATCATGGCGGCGCTCGTGGCAGGGCGCGTCTTCTGCTGCGTGAATCCGAAGCTCAGATTGCCGCAGATCGAGCACATCATCTCGTCTACGCGTGCAACTTGCGCACTGGTCGACGAGTCCGGTTTGCTGTCGATGCGCGGCGATATTGGCGCCGAATCAGCCCTGTTTTCGCCCACGTGGTGGATGCGGGAAGACGTACCCGTAACGCGCCTGGCCATGAAGGCCTATCGACGCTTTCAAGACCGTGGACGCATTCGTGCTTTAGCCATGCAGCCTGCGTCATGGTATGCGGAGCGTGAGCGCGATCCAGAACGCGTAGGAGCCTGTCTTTTTACGTCCGGTTCGACAGGAACGCCAAAGGGCGTCCTGGTGAGCGCGGCGGATCTGCTCGCCCGTGCGCGTGCAGAGGCTGCATGGTTCGGTCTCAGCGATGCGGACGTCTTGCTCAATATCTTACCGTTCTCATTCGACGTGGGGCTCAACCAAATGTTGTCCGCGCTGCTTGTGGGGGCGGAGTTGATCGTGCTCGATTCGTGGCTTCCAAAGGACATTCTGTCCGTCACGGAAAGTCGAAAAGCCACGGGAATTTCCGGTGTTCCCTCCATCTGGGCGGACTTCTTTCGAGACGGCGCTCGGTTCGACTGCAAGGCAGCCCATCGGTCCCTGCGCTATCTTACGGTTTCAGGGGGTGACCTGACGCAGGCGCAGCACGCGCGTCTTCCTGCCCTGGCTGAAGGCGCAAAAATCTTCAAGACCTACGGTCAGACGGAAGCCTTTCGAGCCACGTCACTACGGCCCGAAGACTACACGCGCAGGCCGCTCAGTGTGGGCAGAGCGTTCCAGGGCGTCGACCTCTACGTGGTGCGTGAAGATGGAAGCCTTGCCGCGCCGAACGAGCTCGGGGAAGTTGTCCATGGTGGACTCGGTCTGATGCTCGGCTATCTCGATGGAGACGACCCTCAGAACAAGCTGCGCGACAACCCTTGGCGACGCGCAGAGGGCGGAAGTCGAAGGGTGGTCTTCACGGGGGATATCGGATTTCTCGACGATGAGGGCTTTCTCCATCTCTCCGGTCGCCGCGATGATCTGGTGAAAATTCAGGGCAATCGTGTGTATCCGGGTGAAGTGCGAAACCACATCGCGTTGCTACCGGGCGTTGCCAGTGTGGAGGTTATCGTGGTGCGGACCGACAATCGGACAGAACTCGCGGCGTTCGTGGTGCTTGATTCAACGATCGAATCAGGTTCCTTGGACGCAAAAAACCTGCGTCTCCGGCTGCAGCGAGAGGTGCCATCGTACATGGTGCCCGAGTTGTTTTTCCTGCGTGAGAGCTTGCCGCGCACGATGACTGGCAAACCCGACCGCGTCACGCTCGCGGCCGAGGCCGTTGAGCATTTGGCTGGAACGCGGTGCGCCCGATGATTACCGAAGCACGCAAACAGATTCTCGCGAAGGTTGCGGAGCGCAGCGGCACGCCGTCGTTCGTGTACTTCATCGCGGATATGGAGCAGCGAGCCAAGGAACTCAAAGACGCCTTTGAGGGAGCCTTCAGTCTCAGCTTCGCGATGAAGTGTAACCCGCACCCGGCCATCGTGCGCAAGCTGCAAGGGCTCACCGAAGCGCTCGATGTGTCTTCGGGAGGGGAGCTGCGCATCGCGCTTGCGTTGGGCTATCGCCCAGACCGTATTAGTTTTACGGGGCCCGCCAAGCAGCGTGCAGACTTGGAGCTGGCCGTGCATCACGCGATAGGCGAGGTGGTGGTCGAGTCTGTGCGTGAGGCTCGCGAGCTGAGCCAGCTTGCACAGCGCCAGGGCAAAACTCAGTCCATTCTGATTCGTATTGCACCTCGGCGGGTACCAAAGGGCTTCGGTGTGAACATGGCGGGTCGTCCATGCCAGTTCGGCATCGACGAAGAGGACCTCGATGCGGCCGTCCACAGCATCAAAAACCTGCCCGGGCTCGCGCTCCAAGGCTTTCATATCTACTCCGGCACGCAGTGCCTCAAGCCTGCTGCAATCGCCGAAAATTACGGCATTTTGATGGATATCTATCGAGGGGTGTGCTCTGCGCACAAGCTTCGTCCAAGAAAGCTCATCTTCGGCTCAGGGTTTGGTATCCCCTATCACGACGAAGACGTACCTCTCCGCGCACAGGACGTGGCGGACCGCGTGCTGTCGGAGCTGCAAGCCTTTAAGCGCGAGGGGCCCTTTGCGGAGGTGGAGCTCATCTTGGAGATGGGCCGTTACCTTGTCGGCGAAGCCGGCATCTACCTAACGCGAGTCGTGAATCGCAAGCACTCGAGGGGCACGGAGATAGCCACCTTTGATGGAGGCATGCATCACCACTTGGGCGCTGCGGGCCACTTGGGGATGGTTCTGCATCGCAACTACCGCCTGTTTCAGCTCTCCCCACATCCGGAAGCCACGCGCGTCCAGCACGACCTCTACGGCCCGCTTTGCACGACCATCGACGTGCTGGGGCGCGGCGTCGAGATGCCTGAACTCCAGGTTGGCGACGTGATCGGAATCCACTGCAGTGGCGCCTACGGTGTCACAGCCAGTCCGGCACACTTCATCAGCCATGACTTGCCGGCCGAAGTGATGGTCGAGGGCCCAGAAAGTGCCCCGGTTGTAACCGAGATTTCAAGCCGTCGTCGGCATGGAGATCCAGACTCTGTAAGTGGGGCGATGTAATCGGGGGGAGCCAACATGAGTCGTTATGAGCGGATCGTTTTGTATATACGGGAGCACATGGAGCCGGAGTTCGACCCGGGTGAGGATGCGCTGAGCCAGGTGCTTGACTCGGTGTCACTGCTCCAGTTGATCACGTTTATCGACCACGATCTGGGGATTCCGCTCGACCTCGAGGGGCTCAGCATGGAGAGTTTTGCGTCGGTGGAGAGTGTCGTCCGCCTGTTGGGGGAGTACGGGCGCGAGAGTCACACGCACTGAGAACGGCGATGTAAGCGGGGGGCCGTCCTAGACTGTGGATCCCGGCGGGGGTGACTGTGCATGAGCAAACTGCACTGGAGCCACCGGGCGGGATCGTTTCTGTCGCAAATCGTGTATCCTGTGCCTTGGAGTGCCAAAATCTTTTGCACTCGCACGGGACGGTTTGGTCATGAGGTGGAATCCCGACATCGTGTCTTCGCCATGCCGGCCTGCGAGGAAAGTGGCGCACCGAACCGTGCGCGAACAAGACTTCGCTTTGGTGTAGTGCATGTTCATCTCCATCCTTATGGTCCGCGGATTGATAGGCGAGCTGCAGCGTCGAGGCATCGAACCGCATCGCCTGTTGGAAGGCTTTGAGATTGAGCCGGCAACGCTCGCGGATATGCGGAGCATGATCGAGGTTCCGATCTTCGAGCGCATGGTCTCGCGTGCGATGAAGATCACGGACGACCCCGGCCTAGGGTTGTCCGTAGGATCTCATGCACCCGACCACATGCTGCAGCTGTTGGGTCACCTACTCATGTCAGCCTCGACACCGCTTGAGGCGTTCGAACTGTTTCAGCGCTTTTCGCCCTTGGTTGTGGATGATATGCGCTTGTCTCTCGCGGTGCGCGGTCCCACGGCCAAGGTGACCTTTGGCTACCACGGAGCGGTGGCCGAGGAGACCTTGCGGTTCGGGGCGGATATCACAGCCTCCATGATCGTGCGTGTGGTCCGGCAGTTCATTGGCGAGGACGCGTTCGCCAATGAGATTTGGTTTCGCCATGCCGAGCCGAGCTACGCCTTCCGCTACCAGAAGGTGTTCACATGTCCCGTTCGCTTCTCCCAAGCCGAGAATGCGCTCTGGGGGGACGCCGCGATCTTGCAGCAGCCCCAGCGCTACGGTGACCTCACCACGAGCCAGTTTTTGCGCGCGGCAGCCGAAAAAATGCTGAGCCAGCTGGGGACTCGGGCCAGTATCGGAGAGCGCTTGAGCGCTCGGTTGCGCCAGGAAGCGGACCTGTGCAACGTCGATATGTCGGCGATTGCGCGCGAGTTTGGGTTGACCCATCGCGCCATGCGGCGGCGTTTGCAGACCGAGGGCTCGTCGATGTCGCAGATTCTGGAGCAGGCGCGCGAGCGGATGGCCTGTGAGGAGCTACGGCGTCCCGGAGCCTCGATCCGAGACGCAGCAGAACGCATCGGCTACTCCGAACCGAGTGCCTTCTTCCGGGCGTTTAAACGCTGGACCGGGCTTACGCCTGCGCAGTACCTGCGAGCGGCACAAGAGGGCTCGTTGCCGGTGTCGGAGACGACCTCCAACTAGCCTGGTGGGCACTCTGGGCCGCGATCAGATCAGACAGCGGACATCAGCAAGCTTGAGCCTCGGGAGCCGCGCCGTCAGAGGCAGATCCAGTGATACCAGTCGCAGATGCAGTTGTAGCCGGAGTAGCCGCAGGTGGCGTAGATCGGCACGCCGATACACGAGCCAATCGGGTTTTCAGGGGCGTGCTTAGGGCACTCTGGGATGTTGGAGGCATCGGGCTCGCGACCGGGCACGATGGTGTCGTTGGGATCGGACGAGCCGATGTCGCCGCTGCCCGTCGCGGGAGGGGGCGTACCCGCGTCATCACAACCGAAGAGGCTACACAAAATAGAACCGATGTCGCCGCCCGCCGGGCCGGCCATATCTTCTTCTTCTTCTTCTTCAGCAGGATACTCGGGCGTCGTAGGATAGTCGTCCGTGGACGGGGGCGGAACATAGCCGTTTCCATCCGAGGGAGGCGGATAGATCGGCTCCTCTTCTCCCGTCGGCTCGATCCCGGGTGGCGGCGTCCACTTGCCGTCCTCACCGACAGGATTCGCTGCGGGATCCGCGCAAGCAGCGAGGGAAAGCAAGAGCGCTACCGCGCTTACTCTTCCGAACAGGGAGCGGATATCAACCACTTGAGAAGCAAAGCTAGGCCGAAGTAAGTTCATGCGTCCATCATGACCTGACACTTCGATCCGAATCGCTGACCGCTACGACTAAACGGTTGCTACTTGTGACCGTGGATTGGCCCAAGCGTAGCCGAGTTCACTCATCGTCGTGTGGGTCGCTCTTGTTGAGCCAGTTCCGGATGGCCATGTACGGAATCACGGTGACGAAGAGCATGTCGACCTCGACGCCCCCTGTGTACTCCATGAAATCGTAGCTGCCGTTGAGCTGCTTTCGTGCGCTGAAGAACACATTGAGACCGTAGCCATACCACCCGTGGTAGTTGTAGCTGCGGTAGCCCAGCGTCGCTGTGCCGATGCCCATCCAGCCATCGGGAGCTTCGCGGCGATGGGCAAGGCCGATGAGCCCAGTCCCAGTGAAGGACATGCTGAGCGGCAGCGGGACGAGCAGGGTAAAACCGCCTGCGCCCTCGAGCGTGTAGAGGTCGGTGGTACGGCCTTCCATGGCCGGGCCGAAGCGGAAGGAGCGAGGTTTCGCGGGCCCCCAGAGCATGTCGCCCGTGAGGCTCAGCGAGGTGATGAACTCGCTCTTATCGTTCCATTTTCGCTGCCCGAATCCGAGCCCTCCTCGCCACGAGAACATTTCGTCGGCGTGCGCCGCGCTCGGCGCAAAGAGGGGAAGCGAAAAGAGGAGAGCTACGAGGAAGACTAATCGGCGCACGGAGGTGCTTGTATCACAAGGTGAGCCAAACGTATCCGTCGTCCAGCTTGACTTGGCGATACTGGCCGTTGCGTTCTACGGTCAATTCACTGCCGTTCTGTCCAGCCAAGGCCATGGCGCTCTCGGCTTGCCCTTCGTCCAACTCGTCTACTCTTTTGCCGCCGATCGACGTGATGTGATCGTCGGCTTTGAGTCCGGCGCGTGCGGCGGGCGAGTTGGGGACGACTTTCAGCACCACGAGGGATCGTCTTCGCACTTCGTACATGGCGATGCCGCTGCCGAAATGGGGCTCGGGCTTTGCGACTTTCACCGTGATGGTTGCCCCACCTTCAAGCTTGATGGTGGTGTTTGAGCCGATGATGGCGTCGCCTAGCGCGCGCCCCTCGTACATGCCGATAGGATCTGCGCTGACGCCGTCCTTGTCCCAGAGCTCGAGGCGCATGCGTGTGCTCGCAGGGAAGGCGAAGTTCTTGGGGGGGCTAGCCTCGAACTGCGGGCGAATGTTGTCAGGAACCACTGGACTTTCCCACAACACCTTCCCATCGACGATGAGCTTCAGGTAAGCGTCGGGCCCTGAATCATCGTCCCAGTTGAGGCCACTGCGCTTTTGTGGCGGGATATCCGCGCGCACTAAAACGAAGCGCCACAGGTTGGGTGGCGGTGTGATGCCGCGTGCCTGTTCGGCCGCCACGGGCGTGAGTGGCGTGGTGCGCCGCGGATAGGCGCAGCCGACTGAAAAGCACGTTGCGAGGAGAAGAACCCACAGTCCTTGCCGAAGCATGGGCCCGAGCCTGCCACAGCCGCCTGCGCACCACAAATCCTTGGAAGCGTTGCGCTCTCTCGACGTGGCCCCGGCGCTGGGTGCACACTGCAAGGATGCGAAGGGTCAAGATCGTATGCACGCTCGGACCAGCCACGAGTTCGAAGGAAATGATTCAAGCGCTGGTTGCGGCCGGAATGGACTGCGCGCGCCTGAACTTCAGCCATGGCAGTCACGAAGACCACCAGAAGGTCGCTACGCTGCTGCGGGAAGTGGCGGCACGCGCGGGCAGACCCGTGGCCATTTTAGCGGACCTTTCCGGCCCAAAGATGCGCGTGGGGCGCTTTTTGGGAGGGCCTATCGAGCTCGTGCCAGGTCGCCCTTTCGTGCTGACTGCGCGGGAAGTGCCCGGAGACGAGAACATCGTTTCAGTGACCTATAAGCCTCTGCCGCGCGATGTGCGCCCAGGTGACGCCATTTTGCTCGATGACGGCTTGCTCAAGCTGAGGGTCGAGCGCGTGGACGGCGAGGATGTGCATACCGTGGTGGTGGAGGGGGGCCCGCTTTCCAACAATAAGGGGCTGAACATGCCCGGTTCCGCACTGAGTGCCCCGGCGCTCACGGCCAAAGACCGGATCGATGCGGACTTTGCTGTAAACACGCTGCAGGTGGACTACCTGGCGTTGTCGTTCGTGCGCACTGCAGACGATGTACGTGAGGTCCAGGCCATCGCCAAGGGCACGCCTGTGATTGCGAAGATCGAAAAGCCCGAGGCCATCGATAACCTGGAAGCCATCTTGGATGCAGCGGATGGAGCGATGGTGGCACGCGGCGATCTCGGCGTAGAGCTCGGCGCCGAGAAGGTGCCTTTGGTGCAAAAGCGCATCATTCGTGAGCTCAACTGGCGCGGGAAGATCGTCATCACGGCGACGCAGATGCTGGATTCCATGATACGCAACTCGAGGCCCACGCGTGCGGAAGCAGCCGACGTGGCCAACGCGGTACTCGATGGCACCGACGCGGTGATGTTGAGCGGTGAAACGGCATCGGGCGCCTATCCCATCGAATCGGTCAAAATGATGGACGCCATCGTCCGTAACGTCGAAGAAGCCCACTTGGGCGATGAGAATCGCAGCATTGCCGTGCCCAAGTTGACCGACCAATGGGACTTCGCGAGCGCGGGGGCACGCGCAGCGGCGCTGCTAAGCTTTACACTGCCTCTCAAGGCGATCGTCACGCTCACGCGAGACGGCAGGACGGGTGCGCTGCTCTCCGAGTACCGACCGCGCGCCCCAATCGTCGCCATCACGCCTCAGGTCGCGGCTGCCAACCGGCTGGCGCTGTGCTGGGGGGTTGTGCCCCGTTTAGGCCTGCCCGCCGAGGATTTGGAAGAAACCTTGCGAATTGCGACCAGCGTTCTCGTACGGGAGAAGGTATGTGAGAAGGGCGATGCTTTCGCGCTCGTGGTCGGTTGGCCGTCCTCTGCCGGAACCAATACAGTCAAGCTCCACAGGCTCTAGCCCCAGGCTGAATCCAAACGTGTCTCTGCCCTCGCTGTTAGCCAACACTCCATGACCTCATCGTACCCGCTCCCAGAGAAAATCGGACGCTACCCCGTGGAACGCCTGCTTGGTCGAGGCGCCATGGGGTCCGTGGTCTTGGCGCGAGATACAGAACTCGATCGCGACGTAGCCATCAAGGTCGTTCGCAATGCTGGCTCGCCCGAGGAGCAGGCGGCGTTTTTGGTGCGCTTTCGCAACGAAGCCAAGGCGGTCGGCCGACTGCGGCATCGGTCCGTGGTTGCGGTCCACGACGTTGGGGTCGATCCAGACGTGGGGCCATTTTTGGTTTTCGAGTACGTCGACGGCGCGAATCTCAAGGATCTGTTGCGCAGCCGCGGCGCGTTGTCACCCGAGCAGGTGCTCATGCTGGCCGATCAGGTGGGGGCAGCGCTCGAGGTGGCCCATCGCGAGGGCATCATCCACCGCGACATCAAGCCCGAGAACCTCCTCGTGGGCAGCGACGGCGTGATACGTCTCGCTGACTTCGGTGTGGCGCGTGTGCCGGATGCAGCGCTTACGGGGCAGGGGCAGTTTCTGGGTACACCTTGTTACGGAGCTCCCGAGACTTTGCGGGGCGGTGAAGCGTCTCCGCTGAGCGATCAGTTTTCCTTCGCGGCGGTGCTCTACGAAGCTGCGACAGGTGCGCGCGCGTTTCCAGGCAACGACGCGGTGTCGGTTGCGCACGCTGTGATCCACGACGATCCCGTCCCTCCGAGCCGAGCTGCTCAGCCGGGGGCGCGTGTTCCCGAGGCGCTCGATGCAGTGCTGCTGCGCGGGCTGCACAAGGCTCCGGCGTCGCGTTACGAGCACCTATCCTCGCTCGTCGCCGCGTTGCGTGCGGCGTACTTCGACAGCGGACTCGTGTCGCGAACAGGCTTGCTCGATACGCTACCGGCGGTTGCAATTGGAGATACGCCAGCCGGTGTCAGTCCGCCCCACCAGGCGGAGAAGCGCTCGCTTTCGCTGTGGCCGTTTGCAGCGGCGCTCGGCATAGGACTCTTGGTGGTCTACCAGTTCGCGCCCGAGGCTTCTCCGGCGGCATCCGATGCAGCGCCGGCCATGGGAGCCCTCGCTGCACGACACGAGCTAGGGGCGAAGCCTCAAGCGGAGGAGCCGCGCGTCGAGCCGCCCTCTGTGGACCAGGCAGCAGCGACCGCCAATGCGGGAGACGGAAGTGCGGAGGCGGGGCCGGAGCGTGCGGCTGCGCCTGTGGAGGAGGCTGGGGAAGCGCAGGATTTGCTGGGGCTGAGCGCATTCGAGCGTGAGGAGCGCGCAAAGGACGCACTCGACCGCGCAGAGCGTGCGCTGCTGGCGGGGGAGCGCGAGCAGGCCAAAATCGCGCTCGACGAAGCCTTCCGTTACGACCCCGAGCATCCTGATATCGCGACGCTGCGCAAGAAGCTCTAAGCTGGCGATGCGGGCGGGGCTTTCTTGGCGTAGAGCGCTGTGAGCGCTTTTTTGGTCACGCGAGGTCTTGCGGCAGATAGACGACGAAGAGCGGTGGGCCTTTGTCGCGGAAGAGCAGGCCGACATGGCCACCCACGTGTGCCACGATATCTTGAGCGCTGGTGAGGCCCAGGCCGGACGCATGCCGGGGAGACGCGCCTGCGTTGGTGAGAAGCTCCATGGCGAGCCCAGGTCGGCTGCATTCTGGATGATCGTCCGAGGCCAACGTGAACTCCACGTACGCGCCTGCGGACAGAGTCGGCGGAAGCCCTTCCAGTAGCTGAACTCGGCGCATGGAAACCAGGATCGGACACTCAGGTGGGAGGGAATCTCGCAAGTGCAGCACGAGCTGCACCAGGATTTGTGCGAGCGGCTCTAGGTCGAGTCGCAGGTAGCAAGGCTCAGGGGCGAACCACGTGCGAAAGGCAAGCTCCGGAACGAGCTGCCGAATGCACTGCGTGACGGACTGAAGTAGTTTTTCAGCCGGCAGACGCGAGGGCGTTACTTTGGGCTGGTGCGTAAGGTGCGTGAGCTGAGTCGAGAGACATGCCGCACGCTGCGTCGCCGCGATGAGGGTCTGCGTACGCTGCACGAGATTTGCGCCAAGCTCGCCGCTCAGCAGCATGAGCTCGCCGACGGACATGATCACAGTCAGCAGGTTGTTGAAGTCGTGGGCGAGTGTGCCTGCGACCCTCGTCATGAATGCGAGCTCCGAACGCAGTGCCTGCACGTCGTCGGTTTCTGCTCCCGAATTCGGTCGAAGCAACATGCCGTGCAAGCGCGTGGAATCGGTGGTCCGTTGAGCCCACAAAAGAGCCGTACACCGCTGTGAGGTGTCCGCGCCGCGCAGCTCGATCGTGACTACGGTCGGGCCCTGATTCGCCGCCTCAAGCAACTGGTGAAACGAAGGGGTCGCGGTGAGCTTGTGCTCTACCACGTGCGCCGCATCCGTAATATCGGGCCGGCACATGCGCGCAAAGGCAAGGTTGCTTGCCGTCACCACGCTGTTCTCATCGACCGCGAAAAGACCGAGTGAGGCGTCTGCGAGCGCTGTTGCCAGGGAAAGAGTTGGCGAGGAGGATTCTGGGGGCACGCGGCACTCCGACATCAAAGCGTCTCCGCGTGCCTCATAGGGCAGACACCGTCATGTTGCGTCATAACGACACAGTCAACGTAGACTGTCAACGTGGACGTGTAGGTTGTTCCCGTTCAGGAACGGCCGGGTTCGCAGATTTTTGCAGCGTAAAAGGCTTTTGTTGAAGGGTCGAGCGTCGGGATGGCGGCACCCGCCGACGCTTTTTCTGCAGACCTTAGAACACGTAGCGCAGATAAACCGAACCGTACCCCCCAAGTGTAAACTTGGTTCTGGCAAGGGAAGGGTAGGATCGTGCACCGCCCAAAACTCCGAGCGAGTGATGCCGTGCACGAAAGTGCCAGTCGAAGCCCAGTTCTCCGCCGTAGTTTATGCCCGCCTTGATCGAGTCCCGGAAGTCGAGCGCGCGTAAAACGTCTTTGGTGGCCCACTGGACGCCCAGTAGACCGCCTACGAAAATGGAGGCTCGTGGGCCAAAGGGAAGAGCGAATCGTGGGCCCGAGGCAACACCGAGCAGCTCGTACGCGCTCGGATGGGGCGGCGCTCGGTTGTCCGTTCGATGCAGCGACCCTTCGAGTAGAAGCACGTAGCTGAACCAGGAAGCTACTTCGTAGCCTACGGCTGCGGCGAATCTCGGACCAGGCGTGCTTACGATGTTCGCGTCGCCCGCGAACGCGAGGGTTCCAAATTGGGCCTCTAGAAAAAGGCCCCTTGCATAGAGCTCGCGCGACGCAGTGACGGCTTCGACAGGCAGGCGTGCCACGTCGAGTCGGGTGGAATCGATGGCTTCTGCGGCCTGCGAGCTCGGGTCTAAGTCCGCGTCTACCGCAGGTTCAGCGCGCGCCGAGCTGCCGTATAGCAGGGCGCACAGCACCAACCGATAGAGCGAGCCCACGCGCTTGGTCATGGCTCCTCCTCGGGGGTAACGGGTACAAAGTTCTGCGGCGTAGGTAAGTCCCAGCTTGAATCGCCGCGCTCTGCGAGTCGATTTCCATGGTCCTGGGCGCGCGCGCTTAGGCGCAGGACGAGCTCGGGCGCGGGGGCCTCGTCTCCGTCCGCTTCGGTTTGAATCCCCATCCGAAATGCGATGAGTCCGGGAATCACTTCAGGAATGAATCCTTGGACTCGAGGATCACGTGTGGACTGACTCTCTGAGTGAACGACCAGCGCGGTATTCGGCGCACCGTTGACGGCTGTCGCAAGGTCGATGGCCACCTCTTCCATTTGCAGCTCACGGATGGTCCCGCTCACGCGCTCACCGGGTTCGACACGGAATCTGCGTTCGTATTGATGGAAGTCTGCGGGTCCCGGTGTGTAGGCGTGGAACTCGTTGATGCCGTCCAGAAATACCAACGCGGAAACGGCCTGCTCGCTGCGATTTTCGAGCACGTAGTCGACCTTGATTTCGAGGTCTTGATGCCCGATCCAGGGCAAGCGCGGAAAGGGCAACATGCGCCCCTGGGCACCTTCGCGTAGCTGCTGCAGGACAAGCTCGGGGGGAGGGCGCAGTGGGAGAGAGAAGCGCCGTGACACGATAAACACGGCGTTGTCGTTCTCATCGACGAAGGCTGCTTCAGCGGTGGCGGGCATACGCACGCGTTCCCGTTCCACCACATAGCGCTGCTCTTCGATGCAGCCCACAGCGCTGAGCGAGCCGCAGACGATGATGAGAGCTATGGGGAAACCCGCGCGCATTTCAGGCCCCTACGCCGAACAGGAAGGGATAGATCACCGTGACCTCGCCTCCGTCGGGCTTCGGAAAGCGCCACTTTCGCACCTGACGCACGATGCAGCCTTCGACGCTTGAGTTGTTGAGCGTGCTCGACGTCACGCGCGCGGTGGGTACAGCGCCACCTCGGTCCACGCGCCATTGGATCATGATCTTACCCTTGAGGGCGCGTTGGCGCTGGACTTCCGTCTCGTAGCAATAGCGGAGGGCAGCTTGATTCGCGCGCACGACGCGCTCGATTTGCTCAGCCGATAGGTAGCCACTGACCTGCGGGGTGCCGGGTGTCAGCTGGACCTTTGCTTCGCTGCGTCCGCCGCCGTTTCCGGTGCCGCGCCCGCCTGCACCGGCTGAGCCGCGTCCGCCGCCTGCTCCCGCTCCTGCGCCGACGCCGGTCCCCAATGCACCGCCGCCAAAGAGCCCGCCTGCACTGTCTCCGCCGCCGCCTGCACCTGCGCCGCGCAGGCCACGACCGCCTGAGCCGCCTCCGAGGTCTGTGCGCGCCGAGGAAAGTCCGCTCAAAAGGTTGCTGACGCTTCCGACGTTCAGCGCGTCCCGCAGTGTGTCGCCTCCCGCAAGCGCACCCAAAAGGCCCATGCCACGAACCTTGCTAGCGATGGCTTTGTGGTTGTCGCCCGCGACCTCCGGGGCCGCCACCGGTGCGTCGGGCTTGCCCGCCTTGCCTTCGTCGCCTTTCGACTTTTTCCCGCCGCCCTCGTCTTTTTGACGTAGCCCGCCCTGATCCAGATTGTCGCTCGAATCTGCTTTGTGTGGGCTCACTAGCTCGTCGGGTGGTGGATTGATGAGAAATCGCGCGACGAGATCTGGTGTCAGCTCGAGGCTTTTTTCGATAGGAAACTCGCGCTGCGCAAGGAGCATGAGCAGCAAGACACAGACGTGCACGAACAGCGAGAGTCCAAGGCTTGCAGCGAACTCGCCATCGAGTGCGAACCAGGGACGTTTGAACTTGGGCGCAGGGCTTACCTGCTGAAAGAAGTAGCTCGCCGCGCCAAAGCTGATGACCCCGTAGTCGTTGGGTCCGAGGGAAAGCGTTGGGCTTTTGGCCAAAAGCTCCGTGACCTCGACGCGTGTTCCGGCCAGGAAGACGGCTCCGCGCGCATCCTGAGGTAGACTAAGACTGTAGCCACCGTCGATGGGCGTAAGCAATGTGATGTCGCCGCGCGCGGCGCTGGCCTCGGGCAGCGGAAAGAGGGCGTCCTCCCCAAAGCCCAGAATGACAGCACGCGGTTCGTACAGCGTTTCTTCGTGTTGTAAGGTCTGATTCCAGACCATCGCCAGGCGCAGTGGTCTTGCAGACTTGATCTTACTCATCTTAGGGGCTCACGCTGCGTGGTGCGGGAAAGTTCTGGCATGAAGCTGCGATGCGGAAGTCTAGGGCGTTCGAACTCGGCTTGGACGCGATTGACGAAGTAAAGAAGCTGCGGAGACTTGAGCCGTCCCTCGATGTCGAGTCCGGTGAACGTCATGACTTTCACGTTCGTCTCTCCTTCTTTGACGATGTGCGCGTCGAGTGTGGAGTCTTGCGCCGCTGCGCGTGCAGCCTCTTGGGCGCGCGTCTTTGTCGCATCGGGCTCCCGCTGTACGGGCACGGGCGGCTGTGCGGCACGCTCGTCACTCTTTTTCTGTGTCGGCTTCTTTGACGCAGCTTGTTTGGGGCGCGAGCGCTCAGCACGCTTCTTTGAGCTCTTTTTCCCGGCCTGGGCAGGCGGATCTTCCGCCTGTACTAGGGTACAAGGCAGAAGACTGAATCCGAGCAGGCTCACGACGAGTAGGGCGCGTAGGTTCATGGGGGGCTCCCACTTGCCATCTTGAGGTCTTCCAGATAGCGCTGGGCGTTGGGTCTGTAGGCATCGTTGCCCGGAGAGAGGGCGAGATACTTCTCGAACAACGCTGCCGCTTCCTTGTGCTGTTCCAGAAAATCCGCCCGCAGGACGGCCAAGTTGTAGAGCGCTGGCAAGTGGTTCGGCGAGGCTGAGAGCACTTGCTCGTAGAGCGCTTGAGCCTCTTTGTGTTTGCCCTGCCCGCGCAGGGCGATGGCGAGGCCTATCTGGGCGTCCTGTGCGTGCGCATCCGAGCTTAGAGCCGCGCGGTAAGCGGTTTCTGCGGCACGGAAATCGCCAGCTTGCAGCAACACCGATGCGCGGTTCATGTGAGCGGGGGCAAAGCGTGCGTTCTTCTGGCTGGCCTGAGCAAAGTGCGTGAAGGCTAGCTGCGTGTCGCCGCGATCCAAGGCGAGCAGGCCTAGCTCGTTGTGCACGGAAGGGTTATCGGGGCCGTGCGCCAAGGCCTTTTCGAGCACGAGATGGGCCACGTCGAATTCCTTTTGCGCGCGATAAATCCGACCAATTTCCAGTAGAGCGCGGGTCTCGGTCGGATACTGAATCAGAACTTCACGCGCTTGCTTGAGGGCTCCTTCGTGATCTTTCCGTTCGCGATACAACGCTGCCAGCGCGAGGCGTGCCGCAACATGCGACGGCTCCCGCACAACTAGCCCTTCGAGCAGGCCCGTGGCCACCGCGAGATCCCCGCGAGCTAGTTCGCACTCCGCCAAAGCCAGCGAAGGTTCGGGGGCATCGGGCGCGAGTGACCTCGCCTCCATCAGGCTTTTGCGGGCGGAATCGAGCTGTCCGAGCTTTCTGAGCACGAGGCCGAGATCGTAGTGTGCTTCCCAGAGTCTCGGCGCCTTTGCGATAGCTTGCTCAAGCTGCTCGCGTGCGCGCAGCAATGCCTTGGGGGTTCCGGCCTTGAGTTGTTCGGCGCCTGAGACGAATAGCTTCACGGCTTCTGCGTCGGGAGGTGCGAGTGTGCCCGCATGCTCCGCGCCAGGCTGGGCTTTGTTGCAAGACGCGAGCAGGAGCAGCGCCAGGAGCGGGACTGTGCGAGTCATGAGGAGGCTCCCTTTGCGTTGCTCGGGGTTCGGTTCGTCTTGCCCGGGCTCGAGGGATGTGGCGATTTGGTGTTTTTCTTGGGCTTAGCCGGGGAGGCTGTCCCCGCTCCCGCATTCGCATTTGCCGGGGCGGATCGGTCTCGCAGACCTTCGAGGACAGGGCCCTCAGCGAGCAGCGCCTCGCGCACAATCTGCCCTCCCATTTCACGTAGAGGCGGATACTCCACTTCGTTCATGCGGGTTAAACCCGCGCGCATGTGCACGGTCCACTGGTTGTAGATCCCGAGTTCCCGTGCGCGCTTGTATCCGCCTTCGTACGCCTGAAGCGCACGCTCTTCGATGGGGATGACGAACATCGCAAGCTCGTCGCGATAGACCTGCTGCTCGTCTTCGCTCAGACCCGGAGGCAACGGTGCTTCGCCGAGTGCTTTGGCAAACAGCTCGTAGCTGTGGCCAATCTTGTACAGGGCGGCAGTCACCCACTCGGCCACCTCGAACTCCACGACTTCGCCGTAGATGGTCGCAGCCTTGGCGAGCAGCTTCGCTTTGAGCTTCAGACGCGTGCTGAGGCCTTTGATGTCGCCTTCGATGCGTACATCGTCGAAATCAGCGAGCGCCTGGTCGCCTTGTAAGAAGCGGGCCTGCGCCGCGTAGTGGCGCCCTTCTTTGAGCGTCTTACGATGCTTGCGTCCTTCGCTTACCGCTTCGGAATAGGCCGTGTCTGCCGCCTTCTTCTGCCCAGCGGAAGTGAGAACTTGCCCAAGTCGCGTGTAGGCCTCAACCCGGCGGTCGACGTTCTTCGTGCGCCGGAGGTACTCGCGGTAGGTCGCTTCGGCTGCGCCGTAGGCGGCTTCTGCTTCCTGTGCGCGTCCGATCAGAAAGTAGACGTCGTCGACGGCAGCATCCTTGGGAAAGTGCTCGGTGAAGCGCTTTCCGTTGCTCGAGGCGAGCTTGTAGTCGCGGGCAGATAGGCGGAGCAGCACGGCGTTGTAGGCGGCATCAGCAGCCTTCGGGGCCTTGGGGAAGCGCGAGGCGTAGGCCTCGTAGAATCGAGCCGCATCGCGAAATTGAGCGATGGACTCGTACATCTGCGCGCCGTTCCATGCACCGAGCGCACCTTCATCGGTGTTGGGATGCTTTTCGATAAGCGTGCTGTACGTTGTGTCGGCGCGCGAGAGAAGACCTGCGCGCGTGAGCTCTAAGCCCGCATTGTAGTAGGCCTTTGGCGCGCGTGGGTCGGCAGGGAACTCTTGGGCCGCGCGTATGAAGGCGTCGGCGGCTTGCGTGTGTTCTTTCTGCGCAGCGAGCTGCTCTCCAATCTTGAATACAGCGCCTAAGATGAGGCCATTTAAGCGCGCTTGGGAGTCAGGACTCTTGAAAGCAGGAGCGCCCTTGAGCTTGCGCGCCCAGAGCTCGATGTTCTGGTAGTCCGCCGCGCGATTGAAGCTGTCGAGTACGAGTTCGCCTGCATTCCCCGCGTAGGCGCTGTCGGGGAACCTGTCGAGTAGCTGGCCAAACATACGAACCGCCGGATCATAGATGTGGCGTTCGTAATAGAACTTGCCTTGCCGAAATAGGATTTCAGGCAGGTCTGGATCGTTAGGAAAGTAGCTTGCGTAGAGCTCGATAGCGGCTGCGAACTTCTGATCGTTTTCCGTTTCTGGACACGGTGTGTTGGAGGATGCGGGGCAGCGCCCTATCTCCTTTTCGCGAACGCGCTCGAAGGCCCCAATCGCGTTGTAGAGCGCATCTTTTGTGAACTCCCCTTGAGGCTGCTTGCGGGCGGCCAGCATGTAGGCTTCGCCGGCTTCTGCGTGCCGCTCGAGTCGATGAAAGAGGATTTCTCCGAGGTAGAACCGCAGTCGGTAGCTCTCCTCCGCATCGTCGAAATGCTGGAGGTAGATCTGGTAGATGGCCACCGCTCGCTCGAAGTCCTCGCGGCGTGTGTCGCGCTGACCTATCTCGTGCAGGGAGAGCGCTTGTTCGCGCAGGGCGCGCTCTATCAATGCGTGCGCCTCCAGCACGGTGTCTGGGTCAGGCTGCTGGCTCGCCCAGGTTGAGTTGCGCGCGTAGGTTTCGGCCAGCACCGCGAAGGCGTCCCGCGCTTTGGGGAAGTTGCCCATCGCAAGCTGGCCGCGCGCGATGGCGAGCTGGTAGGAAGGGGCGTGTTTCCCGGCCGGAGTAATCTGCAAGAGCAGTCCGTAGGACTCGATGCCCTGGTCGAATCGGGCTTGATCGAAGTAGGTCGCGCTCAGCCGGATAAGCACGCGTTCTACGTGCTTTTCGCCGCCTATTTCTTGCAAGAAGCGCCGAACGTCGGCTGCACGGTTGCGCTCGTCTTCGGTGAAGACTTGAATCAGGTACTCGAGCGCTTCGCTCTGTAGCTCCTTGATGCGAGTCTTGCGCCGAAGAGCTGAGCGCTCCCCTTCGAGATCGAGCACCTTGCGGAACCGGACGGCTGCATCCGTGCGGCGGCCGAGCTGCCAAAGACACCACGCGCTCTTGAACAACGCGAGGTCAAAGAGCTCGCTTTCCTCGTACTTTAGGACTTGATCGTACTCGGTCAGGGCCGCTTTGTAGTCATAGTCCGTGTTGAACACGTACTCGGCCAGCGCCATGTGAGCATCGGGCCTAAAGCGACTCTCTTTGTACTCGAGTAGGAGGCGCCGGAAAAGAGGCAGAGAGGCTTCGTAGTCTCCGCGTTCCACGAGCGTGTAGGCCTTCATGTAGAGCACGAGATCGAGCCGCGAGAAGTTCGGATGTTTCTCGAGTAGGCGGTCGTAGAGCGCAAACGCGCGCTCGAAGTTGGGAAGTGGAGGGCGTGCTGGGCGTCGATTGTCGGGCAAGTTTTGGTAGCGCTCAAAAGCTTCCAGGTAGTCGATTCGCGCGAGCTCCCAGTGCAGTTCGGAAAGGCGCAGCAAGGCGTCCGCCATCTCGCTCGCGTCTTCCGGTTCCTGCGCCACAAAGGCATCGAGCAGGGCGATGGCTTCCGCGCGTCGCGCCTTGACCTTTTGCTCTCTGTCGGCGAGCAATTCTGCGAGTAGCGCTTGTTCTTTGGCGCGTGCGGTGTGGCCGAGCGTGTCGGGTCGAAAGCGGAAATAGTGGCGCGCTTCGAGCTCGCTGGATGGCTGCGTCGCATGGTTGCGTGCACGCTCATCTACGCGTCGAAGTTGATTGAGGTCGACGCCGCTGTCGACTCGTCGTTCCTTCGCAGGTGCTCCTAACTTGGACTTGGGAGCACTTGCCGTCGGCGCCGCGTAGGCCTGCTGTGCGGCGATGGAGCTCCACGCGAGGGTGGCGCACAGAACCCATGGGGTAACGCGCTTCATCGAGGCTCCTTTGCGTAGCGCTCAACGAACTCGTCGGGCCAGTCTTCGCCTTCGAAGGGCCAATACTCTTCGTCGTCACGCAAAAGACTCTGCATGCGAAGCGGATCCACAAGTTCAGGGGGAAAGCGCCCTGCGGCGAGGCTCTCGACCTGAAGTTCGACCTGACGCTTGCTGCCCATGACCGCATCAATGCGGCCGATGCGCGCTCGACGTAATTCCTTGGCAAGGCGCTGACGCAACTCCAGCAGCGCGGCTTTTCCTGCTGCGCCGGCTTTCGCTTCGAGCTCGGCGCGGATGCGCTGTGCGGACTGGCGAAGTGCATCTACGTAGCGCACGTCTTCTTCGAGGCGCGTGCTCAATTCCTTAGAAATGGGAGGCGCTGCAGCGTCCGAATTTCCGAGGCTTGTGCGAAGTTTTTGCTCGACCGTGCTCAAACGGCCCTCGAGCTTTCGACGCACGGCTTGCAGTGCGGCTATCTCTTGCTTGGGAGCCGCGGCGCGTTCGAGGGTGCGCAGGTCGCTGCCCAAGGTTTCGACGGCCCTGCGCAAATCCTGCACGGACTGCATTTGGCCTGCGACACGGTCACCTGGGTTGCGTTCGTCCAGGCGTGGCGAAGGAGCGTCGCGGCCTCTGACCCTGGCAGCGAGCGCTCCGAGTGCTTGCGGGACATTGCCGCTGCGTGCGAGCTCCGCATCGAGCACTCGGATCTGCGAATGCAGGCGATAGAACGCAGGATCTGCGGAGACGAGCGCCAGCAGAATACCGTCGGGGTCCGGGGCCGTTTCATCTCCGTTCTCACGGCTGCGCGAAAGACTTTCGGCGCGTGCGACGAGGTCGCGATACAGCGTTGCCTGTTTCGCTTCGCTTTGAAGCGTCTGGTCGATCTCGAGCAACACAGCGCCGAACGTGTTTTCGAATGCCACAAGCTCGGCCTCGGCGGCTCCAAAAGCGCAGCGGGCGAGATTCACATAGCCTCGGAGCACGGAGGCCTCAGCGGAGTATGCGGAGCGAGGAAAGCGAGCCTTCAGTTGGTCGAGTCCGTCCAGAGCCGCATCGTGATCGCCGCCCTCGTAGCTGGCCCAGGAGGCTTCGAATAAAGCCTCGGCGATGCGCTCGGAGTCGTTTGGAACCTGGAAGTAATAGTAGAAGGCATCGCGCGAGCGCGCTGTCTCGTGTGCCACTCGGCCCAAGGCCAGGTGGGCCATATCGCGGACTTGATAGAAGCGGCCGTCCGCGTAGAACGAAAGGGCGTCCTTCTTGCCCAACGTTGCGACGCGACAAAAGCGCGATTCGGCTTCCTTGAAGTTCTTGGTTTGAGCCGCCAGGGCGCCGAGCATGTACTGTGCGCTGGGGTAGAAGCGACTCTTGATACTAAGCTGCGTGAACTGGCGCGTGGCTGCCGCCACATCGCTTGCGTCGTAAGCCGCAAGGCCGCGCAGATAGTGCAGCTCGTTGGCGGCGTCCTCGGGGAGCGCGTCTTTTACGCTAGCGCTCAGACGCGCAGCCGAAGCAGCGAGGTCGCCTCGCAGCAGTGCGGCGTCCACGGCGCGACGGTAGGCCGGAGCAAAGGTGGCCGCGTCTGGACCGCGTGCGAGCATGCGATCGAGGATGCGCTGCGCGCTCGTGAGCGCATGCTGTTCGAGCAATGAAGACACCAGCAAGAGTTCGGCTGTGTGATATTCGTCGAGGGACTCGAATGCCTTGAAGCGCGGACCTTCCACCGCTTCCAGCAGGAGGGACGTGGCTTCGTCGCGTTGGCCGAGAAGCAGCGCCTGCTGCGCTTGCTGAACGAGGAGGGACAGCTCCTCCGCACTGTCCGCGCCCACACCCGCCAAATGCTGCGCGTCGAGCAACTCCATGTACGCATCGAGGATGCTGCGCGTAGGCTCGCGCGAGGCCGCTCGCTCCGGCTGCGCGTCGGCATGCGCGAGCGCGGGCAGCAGCGCGCACGTCATCCAGGCCAGAGCGTTTGCCCGTCGTGCCATCAGTCCTGGTCCACCTTTTCTGCGCGGACGCGAAGCACGGTGCGCACGTCGTATACGCCCTTGTTCTTGCGTGGAAGCTTCTCGGCCATGTTCGACGCGTCTTTCAAGGTGAGCTCGACCTGCGTCTTCGTGTCCTTCTTGACCTCGAGGCGGAAGCGCTCGCTTCGAACATACCGATAGGCGGTGTTCTCGCTGGATTCCTCGGTTACCTCCAGCGAGAGTTCGTGCAGTCCCGGCGCTGCGAAGCCTTCGAACAGCACGGCATCTCCCGCAGCCGTGAGCGTTGCGCCGTCTGAGTCGTGCACGGGCACGCCATCGAGGCGCAACGTGATGTGGCTCAGGCGTTGTGCGTCCGCGCGGCGAATCACCCGCACCTCGAGCGGCGTTCGAAACAGGGTTTTGGTGAGCACGGCGGCCCGTGTGCGCGCCTGAATCAGCTCGTCGAGAATGCTCGATAGCTCGCCTTCGACTTGTGCAAAGGCAGCGTCGTCGCCCGCGGTATGTCGGTTGGCCTCGCCATCGGCACGGCTCGTCGCCTGGAGAATCGCGGCGCTTGGCTCTGTGGACGCTTGTGGGCTCTCCGCAGCTTTAGCTGGCTCTGTGCCGTCCGTTGCTACCTCCGACGCTTGGGCGAAGCCTACAGACGCGTGAAGCGTCAGCAGGCCGAGACCAAGAAGCCATGGGGCGTGAGTGAGGGTACGCATGGGCGTCTTCGCCTTTCAGAAACCGAACGGGAGGAACACAGAGAGTCCCAGCGTGGCGATGAGGTTGTTCACGATGCGCGCATCGCCGAGTAGCTCCTGGGTGAGCACCTGGTCGCGTAGATCCACACGCACCGCAAGCCACGGCGCGGGATAGAACTTCAAGCCCAGGCCGCCGCTGAAAGTGAGGCTGCGCGCGGATTGGTTGTCGGTGATGCCGCCGCCTAGGGCGAGCCCAAAATCAAAGCGACTGATGCGACTGCCAAACCAGCGCATTTTGCCGTAGGCCAAGGTCCAGATCAGGTGGCCTTGATACAACCAGACCGGTACGCGGTCCCGCACCAGGTCCGTGCCTAGCTCGTCTTCGAGGATAGCGATGACCTCGGAGCGTGACTCCGTGCGCGCCACCATGGCCTCAAGTCCCAGGTCTTCGCTGAAATGATAGGTGTACGTGCCACCGACCAGCCAGGAGGAGGACATGAGATCGGCCGCGTAGGCGCCGCCGAGTACGCTGACTTCGTGGCGCCGCGCTTTTTGAAACAGACGCTCTTGCACGCCGCGGTATTGGCGCCGGGCATTGAGCTCGTCGCGGATGGCCTCGTCGATGCACTGCGCCTGCGCGCGACCCCAGGGAGCCACAGCGAGTAGCATGAGGACCGCGCACAGCGCGTGTCCGAAGGTCGCTCGCCCCCGGGCGAATCGCCCCAAATCGTCCATGGCAGTACGATACCGATAGGGTTTACTGAATTGCTAGCTCGGCGCGGTGGGACAGCTCGCTAACAGAGGTAGCGCTCTCCGGTGTCGCACAACACCGTCACCACACGCTGATCCGCACGCATGGTCTTCGCTACCTCGATGGCCGCCCACACATTCGCACCTGCGGAGGTGCCTACGAGTAAACCTTCTTCTTGGGCCAGGCGGCGTGCGGTGCGGTCGGCAGCCACATCCGTGACCGCCAGGACGTGGTCGAGGAGGCTGCGATCGAGGACCTTTGGGATGAAGCCTGCTCCGAGACCTTGAATGCCGTGTAGGCCGGGCTGACCGCCACTGAGTACCGCACTGCCTCGCGGTTCCACGGCGATGACGCGCAGGCCGCGAATCTGGGCTTTCAACACCCGGGCTACGCCGGTGAGGGTCCCTCCCGTGCCGACGCCTGCCACGAAGGCATCGACCTGGCCCCCGGTGTCTTCGAGGATCTCGCGGGCTGTGGTGTCGGCGTGGGCGTTTGGGTTTTCCGGGTTTTCGAATTGCCTGGGCATGAATGCGCCGGGTGTGGCGCGCACGATGGCCTCGGCGCGGGCGACGGCGCCCGCCATGCCGGTGACGGCGTCGGTGAGGATGAGCTCCGCGCCGTACGCCTGCAGCAAGAGCCGCCGGGCCACGCTCGCATCTTCCGGCATGACCAACACACAGCGGTAACCACGGGCCGCGGCCAGCATGGCGAGACTGATGCCGGTGTTGCCGCTGGTGGCCTCCACCAACGTCGCGCCTGGCTTCAGGACCGCGCTTTTCTCGGCGGCCAACAGCATGGCCAGCGCCGGTCTATCTTTGACACTGCCACCTGGGTTTTTGCTCTCGAGCTTGGCGCAGATCTCTGCACAGCCCTTCGGCGAGAGCTTCTTGAGGCGCACGAGTGGAGTTTTGCCAACGAGCTCGAAAACTCCGTCGTAGATGGGCAAAGTTCAATCCTCTCTGGGGTCACGCGGCTCTTGGTCATTGAAGCCGCGGCTCTGTTCGCGGTCGAACGAGGGGTGATCGCGGTTGACACGCGTCTCGCTTTTTCGCCGTTCCGCGCGGGCGTCATAGGCGCGAATGATGCGCTGGACCAGCGGGTGGCGCACCACGTCTACGTCGCTGAAGCGATTGATGGCGATACCCTCGACATCGCTGAGTAGGCGAATGGCGTCGGACAGACCGCTCTTGCGTCCGTCAGGGAGATCGACCTGGGTGACGTCGCCCGTAATTACGGCCTTGGAGTCGTAGCCGAGGCGGGTTAAGAACATCTTCATCTGGTCGACGGTGGTGTTCTGGGCTTCGTCGAGAATGACGAAGCTCGAGTTCAGGGTACGGCCGCGCATGAAGGCAAGCGGTGCGACTTCGATGGTCCCGCGCGAGAGCAAGTCTTGGGCGCGCTCCATGTCCATCATGTCGTGCAGCGCATCGTAGAGTGGGCGCAGGTAGGGGTTCACCTTCTCCGCGAGATCGCCGGGCAGAAATCCGAGCTTTTCGCCCGCTTCCACCGCAGGACGCGTGAGGATGATGCGCTTGTACTTGCGGCTGAGCAGGGCGGAGACCGCGGCTGCCATGGCCAAGTAGGTCTTGCCCGTGCCGGCGGGGCCCACTCCGAACACCACGTCGTGCGTGCGCATCGCGCGGATGTACTCCTGCTGCGCGACGCCTTTCGGCGAGACTCCGCGCTTGCCGGTGCCGACGCTGATGACGTCGTCGAGCATTTCGCTCAACCGCACGTCGGGATGGCGCTTGAGGGTTTCGATACTGCGCTCGATCTCGCGCTCGCCTAGATGGCCCCCGCGGCGCACGAGTTCCAGCAACTCGGCAAGCGCACGCTCAGCAAGCGCCACCGCAGGGGCCGCGCCGACGAGTCGGATCGTGTTTCCTCGCAGGCCGATACCGATGCCGAAGGCACGTTCGAGAGGTTTCAAGTTGGCGCCCGATGGGCCTGTGAGTGCAAGCAGAAGGCCGCTATCGAGGACCTCCACTTCGGTGGAGACACGTACAGGTTGACTCGGGATTTCCGACTCGATTTCTGGCATGCAGCTCCTGGGTCGTAGGCGGCGTGGGTTTTCTACACGCTACCACGCAGGCACAAAGCTCGCGGTAGTGAAGCGGAAAGAAAGGTGCGCCAGCCTGCGTAGGCGCCCCTCCCACATAGAGTACGAGGGGAGAGGCCAGCGTGGGGTGGCGACGCTTCTCGCGGCTCAGGAACGCCTTGATTCGCGTGCGGCAAACGCACGGATGAGGACGGGGGGGTAGGGGTCGAGCCCGTAAGAAAGCCCTCCGACCCGATCGGGAAGGAGGGCTCACTTTGCGAATCGCGTACGCGATCGTCTCTGATCACGTCCGAGCTGCTCTCAGGTGATGGTGACCCCGATGGCGTGGCGCAGGGCGAGGTAGCGCGGCGAGACGGCGTACAAGTACAGCTCCTTGAGACGATCGCGCTCGCTGGCGTAGCTGCTGTCGGGCGGGCTTGCTCTGATCACCGCCACGGCGGCGTCCAAGCTATTGGCGAGGATGAAGCCCACGCGATCGGCCGCAATATCGATGGCCATGCCCCAGCGCTTCATGTCGAGCTCGGGTTGCTCGCGCAGGAGCTGCTCTACCAGGCTGCGCAGGGACTGCTGGGCCGGTGAGTGCAACGTGCTTACGAGTGCTTGATGGTTGCGCTCGACCTGGGCGCGCATCGCGTCGGGTACAGGGAAGCGCGGATTGGCGAGGCGGATCGCAGCCAGCAGCCAGCTGCGTAGGCCGCTGCCGCTGGGTACGAGCTGACGCATGTAGTGGCCCGGCCGCATGTACGAGAGCTGACGTCCCGCGATGAAAGCCACGGCCTGGTCGGGCGCGCCCTGGAATGCAGCTTGCCCGAGGCCCAGAGAGGGCGGATTCGTAAACAGGAAGGAGACGCCGCCTGCTGCGCCGGGTTGGTAGAAGGTGGGCGGCAGTGGAACAAGCGTGACGCCGGATGCGTAGAACAGCATCTGCGCGGTCACGGAGCCATCGTTCTGACAGTCGACCGGCGCGTGGCGATCGATACCGAAAACTTCCGGCTCTTGCGCGAGCTCATGGATGGCGGCTGGCTGCAGCATGGCAAAGATGCTGGTCAGAAGCGGATCCTGATCCGTCGAGAGGATGTACTCGTCCCAGATTTGCTCGGTGATGCACTCCCTGGCGGTCGCCGGAGCCTGCACACGGTAGCGCTTGAAGAAGGCTTCTTCGTCCGGCTCCGCCATGTTGAGACTGCGCAAGGCTTGGCACACGGCCCACGCCTCGTCAGGACGTGAGAGCTGCGTGTAGAGCTTGCGCAGGCCCCGGTAGGACTCGATGCGGTAGGGCTGCTGTTCGAGCAAAGCCGCGTGCGCAGAGACGGCTTGTTCCGCGTAGCGGTTGGGGTGCTTGCCGTAGATTTCGACCAAGCGCTCCATGCGCGGGCGGTTGTCGGGGTCGAGCTCTTGTGCAGCTTCGTAGGCCGCGACGGCCTCGTCGATGCGGTTGAGCCGTGCGTGGTAGAGCTCAGCCAGGTTGTGCCAAAGCGCGGCAAGTTGCTCTGCTGGCAGCTGGCCTTGGATGCGCTCGATGTGCGTGCGATAGGCTCGCGCGAGGCGCTCCCAGTTGTTGCTGCGCTGCAGGCAATCGGTGAGGCCTCGGAAAGCGTTCTCAAGGCTTGGGACGCTCGCCAGCGCCTTCTCGTAGAACTCGATGGCCTGATCGTATGCGCCGAGTTCCTGATGCGCGACGGCTGCCGCGGTGTGGAAGTATTTGCCGCGCAAGGTCGGGTCTTCGACGACGCCAGCCATGCGCACCAGAACCTCGAGCAGCCTCGTCCAGTCCTTGGCCTCGGAGTAGAGCGCCATGAGCTTGCTGAGCAGGTTGCGGTCTGCCGCGTTTAGCTCGAGCGCTGTGAGGTAGGCCTTGGCAGCCTTGTCGCGGTCGCGCATGTGCGTCGCGTAGAGATCACCAGCACGTACCCACAGGTCGAAAAGTTGGTCGTCATCCTCCGCCAGGTCGATGCGCCGCCTCAGGGTGCGGGCTGCGGCATCCCAGCCGCGCTTGTGGATTTGGACGTCGTAAAGCTCGTCGAGCGGCTCGGGGGCTTCCAGCAAAAGTTCGCTGGACTGGCTGAAGCTCAACGCGGCTGCGGTCAGGTCGCCAAGGTGCTTCTTGGCGCGTCCGAGCTTGAGTAGGATTTCGCCGCGCTCCGTGGGGGAGAGCGAGGAGGCGAAGCGGTCCAAAATCTTGCCGAGAAGCTGTGCTGCTTCATGGTGGTTGTCGGTGGCGATGCTGTGCGCTGCGAGGCGTTCCAACACGCGCTTGTCGTCTGGAGCGACCGCCTTGGCCTGTAGATAGGCGCGCTCTGCCTGAGGTAGCTGCTCGGTCGCGCGATATGCGTCGCCCGCAGCCAGGCAAGCTTGCAGCGAGATCTCACGCGGCAGCTCCGTGGTGCGGTCGAGGACGGGCTCGAGAAGCTCGGCGGCTTCTTGGAAGCTCTCGCGCTCCAGGGCCAGGTGACCCAGGCCGAGCAGAGCTTCGAGGTTGTCTGGATTGAGCTCCCGTGCGCGCTCGAAGGCATCTGCTGCGAGTGCCTTGTCGCTGAGCACGTCGAGGCGGAACTTGCCGAGCGTGACGAGTGCTGCTGCCCGCGCTTCGGGTCCTTCTGCGAACTCGACCTTGCGCAACAGCAAGTCTGCCTGGCCGCGCGTGTCGCCGCGGCGTTCGCACAGACGTCCCAGGGCTTCGAGAGCCAGTGCATGGCGAGGGTCTGCTTCGAGCGCAAGTGTGTAGCGATCGACCGCGTCGTCGAAGTTGTCGAGTTGCTCGAGCAATTCACCGGCTCGTACCCAAAGCTCGGCTCGCTTGAGCGCATCTTGCTCGGTGTCGGCGAGGACCTCCAGGGCATCGAGTGCTGCCACCGAGTCCCCTGCCAAGGCGCGAATGCGCGCGGTGAGCGCGAGGGCTTCGGAATGACCCGGCACCGTCGTAAGCACGCGCTCGCACACGAATGCAGCGCGCTCGGGCGAACCGAGGTCGGCCATCAAAACGCGTGCGGCCTGCATCAACAGCTCGGCCTTGCGTGTGGTGTCTTCCACGCCCTTGGCATGGCGGTCGAAGGTCTGTGCCAGCGCATCGAACCGATGAAGCTCTCGGTACAAGCGCGCAAGAGCCGTGTTGGCTCCTTCATGACTTGGCGCAAGCTCGATGATCTTCTCGTAGGTTTCGGCAGCGAGCGCGGGATTGCTCAGACGCTCTTCGTGCAAGGGCGCGATGCGCTCGAGGAGCTCGATGCGTTGGGCGGGCGTGGCCACCAGCGCAAGTTGCTTCTCCAGCACAGTGAGCAGCGGTTCCCAGGACTCCTGCTGCAGGTGCGCTCGCTCGAGCCCCTTGAGCGCGATGAGGTTCTTGTCGTCCACCGAGAGCGCCGAGTTGTAGTGAGCGATGGCTCCATCGAGGTCTTCGAGTCCCTCTTCGTGCAGCAACGCAAGCTCACACAGGGTGTGCGCGCGCTCTGCTCCGCGCTGCTCTTGCGCCTTCTTGGTGAGGAGCTCGCCCAGTTTGTCGAGGGCACCCTCGTCGAGATAGATATCTTCGAGCGCTTCGAGTGCACCCGGATGCGAAGGATCGTCGGCGAGTACACCTTCGAAGAGCTGCGCCGCCGAATGCGTATCGCCCACATGCCGATGCAGCACAGAGGCCGCTTCGGCTTGCAGGTCGCGTGCGCGTGCGGGGCTCGCACTCTCGGAGCGATGCACGAGCAGCTGAACGAGCTCTGTCCAAGATTGCGCCTCACGGTACAGGTTGGTGAGCGCCGTGAGCGCACCCTCGTGGGCAGGGTCTATCTGGAGTGCGCGCGTCAGGTACGGGAGCGCGAGATCGGGACGCGATAGGCGCCTTTCGTACCAGCGCGTGACTACGAGGCAGAGGGCCAAGGCGTCTTCGGGGCGCTCTGGGTTCTCGATCGTGTCTTGCACCGATTCGATGGCTTCGAGCCATTGTTCAGCCGTCTTGGCGAGTCGCTCCACCGCGCGTACTGCGCGATCGTCTTCTGGTTCTTCGGACAGGGCCTGACACCACGCGACGAACGCGTTTTCTTCGGCGTCCAGTTCTTCTTCGTAGAGACCTGCGACCTCGCGCAAAATCGCAGCGCGCGTGCCTCTGTCGGTTTCGCTCTCGAGACGATCGAGCAAAAGCCCGACCAGTCCTTCGTGATCGTTCGAGTGGCGCCGCAGCTCCTCGATGGCGTTGTGCGCTTGAGCGTTCTCTGGATCGTACTCCAGCACGACCCGATACACGCGTTCGGCGGCTTCGACGTCTTTCTGTTCGTCCGATAGCACACGCGCTGTGCGGAAAAGCAGCTGCTCTTTGGTCGGTCCGTGATCGACAGCGTCGGCTGCTTCGAGGAACACGTCGACCACGTGGTGCCAGCTGTTCGTGGGCGCCACCAGGGCTTCGAGCTGTGCCGCCAGCGCCTCGTCGCTGGGGTTGGCTTGGAAGGCCGCGATGGAGTTCAAAAGCCCTTGCATGTCGAGCTGCGGAACCTCTGCTGGCGGCAGCAGACTGCGCCCGATTTCCGCTTCGAGCGCGTCCGCAAAATCACGTGCCGTTTCGTAGCGCTCACTGGGTTCCTTGCTCAGGGCGCGCTCGATTACCCGCTCGAGTTCGGTGCTGACCCAACCGCGTGGCGCACGCTCGGACAGCGGCGCGGGCTCCTCGTAGAGGTGCGCCGTGATGAGGTCGATAGGCGTTTTTGCCTCATAGAGCGGCTGCCCAGATAGCGCGTGATAGAGCATGGTTCCGACGGCGTAGATCTCGCTGCGAACGTCGGGTTCTGCGCCGCGTGCGACTTCCGGGGCCATGCAGGCAGGATCGCCCGCCAGCCTGAGCACGAAGGGAGGCAGCGCCTCGCCCCCGCAAAGCAGACGGCCTGTTCCGAGGTCGGTCAAGACACCGAAGGGCTCGCTGCGCCCGGATTCGCCGCCGGACTGCCGCACCACGAAGACGTTTTCGAGCTTGAGATGCCCGTGCAAAAAGCCGCGCTTGTGCAGCGCATACAGGCCCTTCAAGAGGGTGCGAGCTATTGCGCGGACTTCCGTGATGTGCACGGCGCCCGAGCGCGAAAGGCGGTTGGCCAAGGACTGGCCCGGGATGTATTCACTGGCGACGAAGACGCGACCGTCGTCCAACGTGCCGGCTTCGTAAATGCCTGCGATGCCGATGTCCTGCACTTGCTTCAGTGCGCGTGCTGCGGTCAGGAGCCGCAGGGTCGCGGCGCGGTCGCGGGTGGCGGCACGGGCGAAGACCTTCAGCGCGGCACGTTCGGTGTGGCCATTACTCGGGGCTGGGCGCTCCGCCAAGTAGACGACTCCAAGGGGGCCCGAGGCGATGCGCTTGAGGACCTTGAAGCCTCCCACCAGGGCTCCCGGCACGAGATCTGCGTCCTCGGGGGCTTTGGGGGCCGCAGGCAGCGTGCCGTTTTTAGCCGAAAATCGGATGGCGTCTTCGAGCGCAGCCAGGCCCTCGTGCGCCTCACAGTGGCGGGCCAAGGCGCGGGCGAAGGTGCCTTTGGCTGCAGTTCCACCGATTTCTTTCGGATCGAACCCGAGCAGCTCCGCGCTCAGCGTCATCATCTTGTCGAGTTCGAACAAACGTTCGAGCTCACCTTGCAGGAACTCCACAGTGCTCATGGTTACCCTTCGGTCACGTCGCGCTTCGGCCGCACCTCCCCGCTCGGTCCGACTTAGGGGCGGCGCCGGGATGGGGGGTGTATCCATTCGGAAACCGCCGCATCTTACACAGGCGCCATGGTCACCGAAATAGCGCTGACCGGTCTCTCGGGACCAGCGACTTACCAGTTTCCGCACCACTGTGATGGCTTTGATGACAGCGGAAAATAGTTGGCCGGTTGCGTCAAGATTGTATCCCGAGAGACAGTTCTGCCTGGGTCGTCCAGCAAACAAATCTCTGGAGGCGGATCAAACCTTGGTGGGTGGCACCGATTGGGGCGGATTCTGCACCATGCGTAGGTACATGTGCGCCGCGCGGTTCTGGGGATCGAGCTCGAGCACGCGCTGCCAACAGCGGGTAGCGGCCGGGATGTCCCCGAGCGAAAATCGCACGACGCCGAGGGCGATTTGGGCGGGGGCGTACAGAGGCTTTACCTTCAGCGCCTCTTCGAGCTCGTAGGCAGAAGCTTCGAGGTCGCCGGCCTCTCGATAGAGGTTGGCGAGCCTGAGCCGGAGGTCTGCAAAGGAAGGACACAGCAGTACGGCTTTGCGCAGCTCGTGCATCGCCTCGCTGATCATGCCCGCATCCGCGTACGCCACGGCCACGTCGGCATGCATATTGGCGATTTTTCCCCGCACAAAGGGCGTTACACCTCCGGCAGCCTTCGTGCCTTGAGTTAGCGCGCCCCGGTAGACACGCTTGGCTTCCTCGTATCGACCCAGGTCGTTGTAGGCCACGGCTAGGTTCAACGCGGCCTCGGTATAGGCGGGATTGATGGCTAGGGATTCTTCGAAGGCGGCCTGCGCCTCTTCGAACTGGCCTCGGTCGTGAAAAATCACGCCGAGCATGTTGTACACATCCGCGGCGGACACGTGTCGCTCGAGCACTTGTTGGAAGTAGTGCTCTGCCTTGTCGAACTCCCCCCGCGAGTAGTGCTCTCGGCCAAGGGTCAAGAGCTGCTTGGTGCGGTCATCCATAGCCGATAGATTAACCCGTCACCCGCCGGTCTCGGCCAAAAAGCGCTCAGCTTGTACCGCGCTCCCGGACTCTGGGTAGCGTGCGATAAGCTCACGAAAGGTGGCATGGGCGCTCGGTCGGTCCTTCAGCATGAGCTGGGTCCGGCCCACCAAAAGCATGGCTTCAGCCTCCAAACCGCTGCCTTCGTAGGAGCGCAGGAGGCCGTAAAGTCGATTGATTGCGGCCTTCGGATGCTCCCGCTTCAGGTAGAATTCCGCCGCGTAGAGCTCATGGCGGGCCAGGAGCCCGAGCGTCCGCTTCTCCATCTTGACGGCTTTGTCCGTGTTCTCGTCGTACGAGAAGTCGAGCAGGTAGCGGCGCAGATCGCGCAGGGCGTCTCGGGCGGCCCGCATGTCGCGTTCGTAAGTGGGCGGCGACAAAAACCACTCGCTCGGGATCTGTTCGTACTGGGACTCGGCTGCCTTGAACCGGGCGTAAGGGACACTTTCGTGGGAGGCGCGCACGCGGGCAAAGCGCTGGTAAATCTCTATCGCCTCTACGTGTTTGCCCTGAATCGACAAACAATCCGCCTCGCGCAGCTCTGAGAGCGCGGCAAAGCGGGTGTAGGGGTAATTGGCCCGAATCTCGCGAAATAGCGGCTCGGCTGCGATGCAGTCGTCGTTGTCGAAGGCCATCATCGCTTTTTCGTAAGCGATTCTGGCATCTTCGCTGTAGGAGCCGGTCTTTTGGGAGGTCGCACAGGCGGCCATGAGGAGACCGAAAACGGACAGCAGCAGCGGGGCTAGGCGCACACGCGCACGCTAGCACAGGCGTCCGATGTGGGCCCGACCACGCTCCTTGCAGTGAAGGTTTCCGCTACCTGTGCGGTCCGTGCAGAATACAGCCCACACGCGGCCACCTCAGGCTTCCTCGGAGTCTCTCGATGCAAAGTCGTTCAGCGCGTAAGTTCAGGCAACACGGGATCAGATGTGCCGCGGCGGGGGCGCTGACCTGGTTTTTCGCTTCCCTGCCGGTGGGAGCTGAGGCCCAGACCAACCTGCTTCCGCAGCGTGAGGCAGCGGCCAAGGCGTCGCCACGCGATGCTGAGGTGCAGGCAGCGCTCGGCACCGCGTACCTGAGGGCAGGCCGTTTCTCGGATGCTGCTAAACAATTGGAGCGCGCGGAGGCCCTGAAGCCGCTCGACCCCGTGGCCGTGACCCAGCGCGCGGAGGTGGCCATTGCGCAGGGCGACCTGAAGCGCGCGCGCAGCCAGTGTCAGCGCTTGTTCAAGGAGCAAAAGGGACCGCCGCTCGCCCATGTGTGTATGGCGCGAGCTTTTTTGGCCTGGAATCGCAGTGAGCGAGCCTTCGAGTCCCTGCAGCTAGCGCTCGACGAGGCGCCGCAGCTCACGGAAGCGCAGCTCGTACTCGGTCATGCGTACAGGATTCGCAGTCAGGTGAGCGAGGCGGAGGCGGCCTACAAGTTGGCGCTCGAAAATCGAGGGCAGGCGGCTGAGGCCAACCTGGGACTGGGTAAGCTTTACGCGGCGGCAGGGCGCAAGTCAGAAGCGCTCGCAGCGCTGCGCGCGGGCCTCGAACTCGCGGGCGACTGGCCGGAGCTTCAGTTCGAGCTCGGCGCTCTCTTGGCGGAGGGCGATGAAGCCCGCGCGCTACTCGAGCGAGCGACTGCCGGGCGTCCGGGGTGGGCTGATGCGGAGCGCGCACTCGGCGATTTGCTGAAGAACGTGGGTGAGCTCGAAGCTGCCAATGCCGCGTACCGCAGGGCCATCAAGGCAGACCGCAATCACACGGCGGCGCAGCTCGGGCTGGCCGAGGTTTTATTGAGGCAAAACAAAGCCGACGAAGCAGAACAACCCGTGCAGGCGGTTCTCGCACTCGTCGCCAATGACCCACGTGCCACGCTGATTTTGGGCGAGGTGCAGCTCAAGAAGGGCGCGGTGGACGACGCTATCGCAAGCTTTCGGCGGGCTTCGGATCTCGACACCAAGAATCCACTCGGGCTTGTGCGCGCGGCAGAGGCTTCGTTGACTCACGGCCGACCGACGTTGGCGGCGGCTTTCCTGGATCGCTTGCTGGTGGGGCACCCGAAGCACGCGGCGGCGCTGATCCTTTACGGAGATGTGATGCGCTCGCGGGGCGATAGGGCGCAAGCCAAGCAGTATTACGAGCGCGCGGTGAGCGCTGGCGGCAGCCTCGACGCCTCGCGCGCAGACCTGTAAGGCGGCGTTCTCGAGGCGTGCTGTCCGAGAGAGCGCGACTCAGGAGCCCGAGATGAGCTTCTTGATGGCGGCTTCGTCGCTCTCTCGCACTGCACCCGTACGCGCGCAGCGCACTTTGCCCTGCGGATCGACGAACAGGTGCACAGGCAGCGTGGCGCCCGCGTCGAGGCCGAGGCCGACCAGCCATGTTGCAAGCGAGCTCGGCTCAAGCACCCGCAAGCTGTCCTTGGCGTCTGGGTGCGTTTCGCCGAATTTTTCGACCACCTCGCGGCTCACGTCGACCGAGAGCAGCTCGAGGGAGAGGGCGCCTTTTTGAGTCGACAGGTTGCGCTGCAGGCGCTTGATGAGCGGGAGCTCTTCGATGCAGGGGGGACACCAGGTGGCCCAGAGGTTTATCCAGCGCCAGCCCTTGGCCTCGGCGTCGGGGGTGCCTTCGATGGCGGGGAACTCAAATTTGGCCGCGTTTTCGGGCGTTTTCAGGATGTCGCACAGCTCATGCTCGGCGCTCGTATTCCGCGCTGCAGACACGGCCACGACGCGCGAAGGGCTTGCGACCGTGCCTGAAGTGTCCTCGCTGCAAGCTGTGAGCAGGAGCTGGGCTAGGAGGAGAGAACGCACAGCAATGGACGCGTGTGTCATAGGCGACAATCAATCCAGGCGAGGAAGGCGCTGCGGTTGAGGTCTTCGGGTTTACACTGGTCGATGCCGCCGCTGCGCTGCCACTGGCAGAAGCTCGGGTCGAGCTGGGCGTACTCCTCACCGAGCCAGAGTAGACCCACCTGCTTGTTGAGGTCGGGGTCATCGAAGGTCTGTGCCAGGCGGTTCATGACCGCATTGGCGCGGTCTTTGGAGAGCTCGCGGTTTTTCTCGGTGGCGCCATCTTGCGAGGCGCGCGACACCACGAAGAAGTAGCTGGCGCCTGCGCGGTCTGCGAAGACCTTGTCGACCAGCGCCGTGTCTGGTTCATCCAGGGTGCTCGAGCTGAGATCGAACTGCACGATGCCGCCGCGATTTTGCATCGGTAAAAACAGCGCGTTGAAGTCGTTACCGCTCATGGTCGCAACATTTTTGGCCTCGAGCGGCTGACAACCGCGTCCACCATTGGCGCCGATGAGGCCGCAGCTCGTGAGTACACGCCGCAAAATCTGCTTGAGCTCGGGCGTGCAGTAGGATGCGTTGGCTTCAGCGGCCACGGCCACGGCCTGTGCGTCGGGATCGGCTTTGGCTAACGCTTCGCTCTGTTCGAGGCGCGCTTCGGCACGGTGAATCCAGCTCGAGACCAGGGCGGCCGGCAGGATCAAAAGCAGAAAGCCTAAAGTGATGGCACTCGTGCGTCCCATGGCGAGCCTCCTCAGCGAGCCTCACCGCGGGTCGTGTCGACCAGGCGGGAGAGCATGTAGTCGAGCCCAAGATCCGTATCGGCGTCACACAAGCGCGTGCCGTTGACATAGAGCTGTGGCGTGAGAACCGGCAGGCGATTGTCCACGGCCCAGCGCAGAGCTTTGTTCAAGCGCGCCTTGGTCTTGGTGGTGCCGATACAGCCTGCCACGGCGGGGAAGCGCTCGATAGCGAGCTTTTGTGCGCTGCCCTTGTTGGTGCGCTCGGCGGCGAGGATTTCGTCTTGTTCATCGAATGCCCAGGTGAGCACTTCGTGAGCCTGGTCGCCTGCACACAGCATGGCTTCGCTGATAGCGCAGGCGCCCGGATGCACCGCACTCTCGACCATCCAGTTGCACTGGTTATCGAGGGGAAAGAGCATGGCCATGCGCCGGGTTTTCTCGCTTGCGGAGAGTGCCGAAAAGCGGTGTTCGAAGGCGCGGCAGGCCGAGCACAGAGGGTCGAGCACTTCGATGACCTGCGGGCCATCTTGGGGGCCGCCGAGCGGGATCAGGACATTGCCTGCGTCGCTCGGCTTCTCGAGCTTTCCGCATGCGCCGACATAGCTATCGAAATCGGGAGCAGTCGCGGCATAGGCGCCGACCGATACGAAGACAAAGGCGCAGCCGAGTAGAAACGAGAGGCCCAGTGCTTGATTCGACAGCGTAGAGGAGGGTGGGGCCGCTTCGTTTTGTGCGCGCCGCCAGGTGAAGAAGGCGCCTAGCGAGCAGGCTGCACTCGACAGATAGATGCCCAGGCAGACCTTACACAAGGCATCGAGCGCGCTGAGCGAGACGATGGCCATGGCCAGTGAGGTCAGGGTAGGTACTGCGCTCGCGAGCGCGTAGAAACCTGTGGCGCGAACGTCCCGGGTGCGGTCCAGGAGCACTAGCGAGGCGCCCCAGAAAAGCAGGAACGCGAACACAGCCATGGCGGGCAGCGAGATGGGGATCCCCCCCCAAATCGACTCGCGCAGCACCGAGGAGTACGGGCTCATCAACGTGACATGGCAGCCACTCTCGCCCGAGATGTCGGGCGTGCCCAGACCTGGCAGCAGCGAGCAATGCAGGCCGTGGACTTGGCGGTCCAAGTGGGCGGCGAAGTCGTAGGTTGAGATGCTTGCGAACAGGAGGCCTAGGGCCGATGAGGCTAAGGCGACGATCAATGGGACGGGGACCACAGCCACCTCCGACTCGGCCGAAGCATGGACCTTCGCCTTTGCGCGTCAAGTTTGTCGATGTCGGGGAGTGGCTGAGGCTTGGTTTACGCCTAGCGAAAGAACAGGGAAACGCCGCTGACGATGACCATCACGAACACCACCTTCTTGATTGCGCCCTGGCCGCTCTTCACTGAGAACCGGACGCCTGCATGCGCTCCCACCACGTGGCCCACGGCGAGGATGGCGCCGCTCGTGTAATCGACCTTGGAGCGTGTAGCGAAAATCGCCACCACCACCAAGCTGTACAAGAAGATCAAAGCGACCTTGAGTGCGTTGCCGCGAACCAGATCGATGTGGAGCACACTCGCAAATACGGCGAGGAGTACGAAGCCCACACCTGCCTGTAGAAAGCCCCCGTACAAGCCCGCCAAGAAGAGTGCGAGCATGCCGAACCGATGTTCCCGCGGATGGCGCGGTGTGCTGCCTTGGGGCGGTTCGAAAGTCTCGGGCTTGAGAAACATGCTGAAGGCCATGGCGATCAGCGCGACGATGAGCACCGGCTTGAACACGTCGTTCGGAATGATGGTGGCGGCATAGGCCCCCAGCATCGCACCCAGGATGTTGGGCGCCGCGACACTGCTGAGTAGACGCAGGTCGAGCTTCTTCTCACGTCGGAAGCCTGAGACCGCGGTGACCCCTTGGGCCAAGATTGCGATGCGACTCGTACCGTTCGCGACATCAGCGGGAAGGCCGTACCACATCAGTGCCGGCACCGTGAGCAAGCTGCCCCCGCCAGCCACGGTGTTGAGCCAGCCGGCCGCAGCGCCCGTGACCAGCAACAGAACGATGAGTGCGAGATCTGTGGCGCTCATGGTTGCGCACTTCTTCCAAAGCCAAACACCGACATAGGACGGTGGGCCTATATCACGAGACAGGCGCAAGCGTCCTTACGCGTCATGACACCGAGCATGCATCGCAAAGCGTCTTGCGTCTGCTGCGGACGTGCTTGCGCGCGAGTGCCTATTTTAGGCTGCTGCGCTACGTCAGGCTGCGCCGCGCCAGGTCACGCTCGCCATACCCGTGCGTTGGGGTGCAGGCGGTGTTTCTGCTGCATAAGGAGTCGTATCGTTGCTGGGAGCTGGCGATGCGCCCAATGCCCAAAGAGTGCGCTCGCGCCCTTGGCGCATCACAACCAATTCGATGCACTCGCTACGTAGCTTGCGGGCTGCGCCGTACTCCGAATGGTGTCGGATGCGACGTCCATTAACCGACATGAGAATGTCACCAGCCCGTACTCCTGCACGGTGGGTGGTGCTGCCGCGTTCCACGCTAAAAATTGCTACACCTTCGTAGATTCGGGCCATCCGCTCTAGGTTTTCTCGAAACGCCACAAGCTCCCCCGTCGGTGAAGGTCACAACTAATTCGCACTCGAATCATCCTACGTTCGAGCGCGACACCGCAATGGTACTAACGTATGCGAATTCACGTGTCCGAAAACTGGCCGCGATGTTAAGTGGCTTACTGGTGGCGAGTCGTTACGGCCGCCGACCTATTTTGCTTCGGGGTCCAATCGACCTTGCCGCGGGTGCCTTTTCTCTTGAGAATAGGGGACCTGCGGTGGGGGTGACTCTCCGCGGCGTGGTTTTGTGGAATTAACTGGGGGCGATATGCAGGAGCCCAAGCTGGGCGGTAAGAACTCTCTGGCTCAGCTCAAGAGAGTG
>CAZEWA010000003.1:0-61758 GCA_964515685.1 uncultured Polyangiales bacterium
CGAGCCCAACGATGCCGGGTGCGGCGCCCGTGAGCAGGGCGCCCAGCGCGACTAGGACCTGCAGAAGTCCGCTGGCGTCGAGGACCTCGCCGAGGCTTCCCTTGACGGCGCTCACGCAGGGCCTGCCGCTCGCGGCGCCCAAGAGTCCGAGCAAGGCGCGGGCTTCGGCGTCGTCTGTTCGCGCTGTGCCGTTGGCGCCTGCGCTGAGGAAGCCGAGTGCGTCAGCAGCCACACCGGCCGCGCGCAGTGCGTCGCCACACACGCGTCGCAGTGTTGTCTCCAGGTTCGACTCGCTTGACGGTTCGAGCGCGAGGCCGGCCGCGTGGCCACGGATGCGCCCGAAAATCGTAGCATCGCGTGCCTTGGCCTGAACCTGTGGTTCGAGCACCAAAGCAACTGCGGCCTCTCCAAACGCGTTGCCTTCGTGCAGGCGATCGAACACTCGGAATCGATCCGCAGTCGCGAGCATGCCGGCCCGCGAGGCGGAGATCGTGAGCTCACGACACGGCGAGAAAGCCGCGACCACGACACATGCCTGGGCGCGTCCGCTCTGGAGGAGACGCACGCCGTGAGCAAGCGCATCGAGCGAGGAGGTGGCGCCTCCGCCCAAGGTCACCGAGAATGCCTTGGCGTCTAAGGCCAGGGCCGTGGCGGCACCCGGAGCGCTAGAGATGGCGAGTGGCATCAGGGCGGGGTTTGTACGCTGGATGCCGGATTTCCAGAGGCTTGCGTCATACTCGAGCAAGGTGTCGAGGTGACCGAACGTCGATGCAAACACGATGCCGAGCGCTTCACCGCTCAGCGCGCAGCCCGACTGCGTAAGTGCGCGCTTGGCGGCGCAGATGGCGAGCTGCGTGGTGCGGTTGTAGACGCGCATGCCGCGCACGTTGGCGTAGCGGGTGGCATCAAACTGGGCGATGCGCGCCTCATTCAGATTACCGCTCTCGGGCTTCGGCACCACGCAGCCCAAGCCCTCGTGAAGCGCGGAGAGCAGCGACTCGAAGGTGTCGCCGAGCGGCGTGATCACACCCACGCCGCTGATGACGATGGCGGACGAAGTGAGGGGATCGATCCCGGCACTCATGGCGCCTCCTTGAGCACGAGACACACGTTGAAGCCGCCGAAACCCGCGGCCATGTTGAGACAGGTTCGTACGTTGGCGGCGCGACCTCGGTCGCGGATGAGGTCGAGCTCGATGCGAGGATCGGGCTCACTCAAGTTGGCGGTGGGTGGCAGCGCCCGGTGGAGCAGCGCAAGGGCGCAGGCGACACTCTCGATGGCACTCGCCGCACCGTTTGTGTGTCCGAGCATCGACTTGATCGAACTTACGGGTAAATCGCGGGATAGCTCACCGAAAACTTCCTTCAGGGCCAAAGCTTCGCCGATGTCGTTGTAGGCGGTGCCGGTGCCGTGGGCGCTCACGTAGTCCACAGCGCTGCGCGGAGTTTGTGTGCTCTCGAGGGCCTGTTTGATGGCTCTCGCAAAGCCCTCGCCGCTGGGTTCGGGAGCCGTGATGTGGTGTGCGTCGTTGCTGATGCCGTAACCGCAGAGCTCAGCGTAGATGCGCGCACTGCGTCGTCGGGCGTGCTCAAGCTCTTCGAGCACCATCACGCCTGCGCCTTCGCCAAAGGAGACACCGTCACGGTCTTTGTCGAACGGTTTGCAGGTGCTCTTGGAGAGTGCGTTCATGCGCGCGAAGCCACAGTACGTTACGCGCGTGAGTGTGTCGGCGCCGCCGGCTAGCATCATGTCGACCGTGCCGTCGGCCACGAGATCGTAGGCCCACGCGGTCGCGGCGTTGCCGGAGCTGCAAGCAGTCGCGTTGAGTAAGAGCGGACCCACCAGTTCATGTTCGCGTGCGATCGACAGTGGAAGACGTGTGTTGTCGGCGAGCTGAAAGAAATCTGCGCCGATGGCGTCATCGCCCTGTTCGGCGCGTCGCTCGCTTACGTGATTGAGCTGTCGTTCCTCGCCCAGCGTGGTGCCGATCGCGACGCCCATGCGAGCCTCGGTAGCAAGGTTCGGCGAGACGAAAGCGTCGACCATCGCCTTCCGTGCCGCTAGGTTCGCGAGTAGGTTGCAGCGATCGCGTCGGCGCGCGCCCTCTTCATGCGAGGCGAGACCGTGTTCTGGCAGATCGACCTCGGCGCCCCTAGCATCGGAGAGTCCCGGCACGATGAAGTGACGCAGTGGTTGGATGAAACACGTGCCTTGCATGAGAGCATCCCAAAACTTGGGCAGCTCACAGCCGGCTGCGCTCACCACGCCGCAACCGGTGAGCACCACGCGCCTGCGCGGTGTTGGCTTGGACTTCGTCACGGAGTGACCTGCGCTTCGTGTGAGACTGGTTCATGGCGATTCGCACCCTCGGCGCTCAGGGCTACGCTCGCACCATTATTGATCGGTGACGCCACCACGCGTGCGCGCGACGCGACTGGTTCTTGTGCGTGTGTTCTGCGAGGTCCGAAGGCGGCCACCGCGGCAGCGGGGATCACACGATTTCTCGCGACCACGACCGTGCATCCGTCGGTGACGTTGTTCGCTACGACGCAGTTGGCTCCGATCTTTACGTTGTGCCCCACGCGGATGTTGCCGAGCACGCGTGCCCCGGCATAGATGTCCACGTTGTCGCCGAGCTCCGGGAACTGGGCAGAGTTGGCGTTCATTCCGAGCGTCACCTCGTGGAAGATCAGACAGTTCGCTCCAATCTTGCAGGGGCCGATTAGGATGCTGCGAGGATGCACCAACATAAGCCCAGGCCCGATCTTTGCGCCTGGCGAAATGTCTACCTGATACAGCAGATGGAACGCTTGGGTGGCTAGTTTCTGTGGCACCAAGAGCGGGAGGCGGAGCGTCCGCGGGAGCTGCCTTGTCCAGCGTCCGAAACGGTGGGTGAGCGTGACCCAGAAGCCAGGCTCACGATACCAACCCTCCGGGTAGCGCGCGGCGTCTGCCTTCAGTACGGCCAATAGATCGAGCAGCGAAGAAAAACCATGCATATGCCCCTCCTTATTCCAGCGCGTGTTCACAGCTCAGCACTCAACTGATGAAACCACCGTCAACCACGATCGTTTGACCTGTCAGGTAGGTCGGCGCTTCGGTCGCAAGAAACCGAACGATCGTGGCTATCTCCTCAGGTGTCCCGAGCCTGCGCATCGGAATGCGCGCGATGGCGGCCGCCCTCTGTTCCGGGTTCTGATCGGCCAGCATGTCCGTCTCCACGTAACCAGGGGCTACGGCGTTGACCGGAATGCTCCAGTGCGCGAGTTCCTTTGCGAGTGAGCGCGTGAAGCCGATGATCGCGCCCTTGGCCGCAGAGTAGTTTGTCTGTCCAGGGATACCGATAAGTCCGGACACCGAGGTGATATTGACGATACGCCCGCCGTGTTGACGGATCATTTGCTTCGAAGCCGCCCGCGTGGCGCTGAATAGACCATTCAGGCTGGTCTCGAGGACGCTGAACCATTCTTCCTCGCTCATCATTGCGAGCAGGCGGTCATGGGTGATGGCTGCATTGTTGACGAGCACGTGCAGCGCACCGGTTTCAGCGACGACTTGATCCACGAGTTCGCCTAGGGCCTTGATGTCTCTTGAGTCGACGCGCAACGCCGTGGCGCGCAGGCCAGAAGCTGCAAGCTTTACGACCAAGCCCGCTGCAATCTCTGCATTGTTGAGGTAAGTGAAGAGCACGTGGAAGCCCCGTGCTGCGAGTTGTGTAACGATGGCTCGACCGATGCCGCGCGAGCCTCCCGTGACGAGAGCGACGCGCACTTGATCCGGCGCGTGAGGGGCTTGCGGCTCCATCAGCTCATCTTCAGCGACTTCACGAGGTTCAGTAGATCGTCGAAGGTTCTCGCTTCGGCATAGCGTTCCTCAGGGAATTTCACGTTGAACGCCCGTTCGATCTCGAAGACCAGCTCGAACACGCGGACCGAGTCCACTTTGAGCTCGTCACGTAGATTGGCCTTTGGTGAAAAGCCGGCGTCAGTTTCGGCGATCTTGGCGATCATCTCTCTGAGTACGTGTTCCATGGCTTGCTTCTCCGTTGAGTATGGGGCCGTGTATTTGCAGATCCGTTGTTCAGGTTGGAATCCTACTGATTACAAGCTCGGCAACGCTGTGGACCGTTCGAAAGGACTCGGAGCTTACGTCTGACGGATCCAGTTGAGTCTTGAACGTGTCGTCGAGGAATGCAATGAGGGCGAGTGTTGCGAAGGAATCTAGGATCCCATTGGCCTGCAGATCGGTCTCGTCGTCGAAGCCCCGGCTGTCTCCACTGAGCCAGGTGCTCGCGATGTATTCACGAATGTCTGAACGGACGCGGTCTTCCACAGTTTGGGTCCTTTCTACTCGGCGGAGCGTTGGTCTGGTTTGAACTGCTCCAGGTCGCCTGCGACTAGCGCGCTTCTCGTGCGTACGCGATCGATCTTGCCGCTCGAGGTGCGAGGCAGCACTGCGACGAGCCGCACGTCACCAGGAATCATGTAGCGAGGTAGGTGTGCAGCGCAATGGCGCTTCACTTCGAGCACCGACACGCTCAGCTCCGACACCATGGCGACTGCGGTCAGGCGCTGGTCGATCAACATGGCGACAGCTTCTTGAATGCCCGGATGCGCGTGGAGTGCGGCCTCGACTTCGCCGAGCTCGACACGGAAGCCGTGGACCTTGACCATATGGTCCTTGCGGCCGTGGTACATCAGCTCGCCGTCTTTGCGACGCGAGACCAGATCGCCCGTCGGATAGGGCCGCTTTGCAGGCGTGCGTGCTCCGCCATTCCAGTATCCGAGCATCACGGTCGGCCCGTCTACCCACAGCTCGCCCACCTCTCCATCGGAGACCGGCTGGGCATGTTCGTCGACGATGGTGCAGACATCGTTGCAGACTGCATGCCCGATTGGGATAGCCGTGGTGTCTGCAGCCGGAACATCGGGCACCTCATAGGCCAGGCACACGTTGGTCTCGGTGGGGCCAAACAGGTTGACAAATCTTGCGATGGGGAGGGCTGCCATGGCGCGTCGCAGGTGCTTGATGGGAAACACCTCGCCTGCGAAGAGGACCACGCGGAGTGACGGCGCTCCGCGCTGCTCGAGGGCGGCAGACTCGAGCATCAGGATCAGCGCCGAGGGCACCGAGTACCACACGTTGATGGTTTGCTCATGGATCACATCGAGCATGCGTTTGCCCGAAACCACCGAGGCCTCGTCAACAATTACGATGGTTGCCCCGCGCGAGAGCGACGACCAGACGTCGAATACCGACAGATCGAAGTGGAAAGGGGCGACGCTCGCCACTCGATCGAACTGTGTGAGCGAGATACTTTCGGCGGCCCAGTCCGCAAATGAGAGCGCGTTGCGGTGCGAGAGCATGACGCCCTTGGGCACGCCCGTGGAACCCGAGGTGTAGAGTATGTAGGCGAGCGTATCTGGGTCAGGCTCGGGCAGAGGCACAGGCGCCGTACTTACCTCTTGCAGGTCCGTCCAGGAGTGAACCTGCGCGGGCGCATCGAGCGCGGGCACCGGGCCGTCTGCGGCCAGGAAGAAATGTTTGAAGGATGTCACCACGTTGGCCGTGCGAAAGCTTGCGAGTAGCTGCGGCGAGATCACGACGTGCTCAAGTCCGCAATCACGCGCGATAAGCTGAATGCGGGCAGGCGGAGAGCTAGGGTCGAGCGGCACATACACGGCACCGGCTCGCAGCGCTCCCAACATGGCTGCTACGCCGCGCCCTGAGCGTGGCAGGTGGATGCCCACGCGCGCGCCCGGAAGCACGCCGTGCATTGTGAAGGCACGGGCAAAGCGATTGGCGAGTGCGTCGAGTTCAGCGTAGCTGAGGTGGCTGTCGCCCGACAGAACTGCAGTGTGCTCGGGGATGCGCTGGGCCCATCCGCTGACCAGTCGATCGAGTCGCATCATCGAAGCCCCATCGAGCGGGCGATGATGGCCCGCTGCATTTCGGACGTGCCCGAGAAGACCCGGGATGGAATCGCGTCGCGTAGTAGTGCATCAACTCCAGTTTCGGGTGCGACGCCTGAGCCTCCAAAGATTTGGATTGCATCGAGACCGCACTGAACCGCGGACTCCGAGATCCACAGCTTGCTGAGCGCCACCGCCTCGTCGCAGCGCTTGCCTGCACGGTGCAGCTCGCCTGCACGGTACAGTAAGAGTCGACTCGTCTCTAGCCTGAGTTTCATGTCGACCAGACGGTTTGACACCGATTGAAAGCTACCTAAGAGCTCGCCAAACTGCTTGCGCGAGCGCGCGTGCTCGACGCAGCGAGAAAGCGTCCGCTGCATGGCGCCCACATAGTAGGCGAACAGACAGCCGCGCTCCCAGATCATCGACTCGTTGAAGAGCAGCGCGCCCGACCCCTCAGGTCCCATGCGAGCACTCTCGGGTACCAGGCATTCCTCGAGATAGACCGTGCCCCAGGGCGAGCTACGCAGGCCGCTCTTGGTGGCGCCAGCGACCACACGCAGTCCGGGCGTGTCGCGCGGTAAGATAAAGGAAGAAATGCCCATAAAACCGCGCTCTGGACTGGTGGACGCGTAGATGAGGAAGAGGTCTGCGACAGGGGCGTTCGTGATGAAGACCTTGGTGCCATCGAGTAGATACTCCGCGCCTTTACGGGTGGCACGGGTTTGCATGGCGTAAACGTCGGACCCCGCTTCGGGTTCGGTCGTGCCATTCGCGCAGATGAGCTTCCCGGTGGCGATGTCGCGCAGATACCGCTCGTGGTGAACGCTCGACTTGGAGCGCCAGATGGGAATCGCGGACGCGAACATGTGCGCGCACAGAGAGAAGGTCAGTCCACCGTCTTCGCATTCGAGGCCCAGCGCTTCTATGATCTCCATGGTTTCTACGGCATCGAGCCCACTGCCACCCCATTGCTCGGGTATGGGCAGGCCCGTAAGACCGAAGGCTGCCGCTTCGTCCCACAGAGAACGTTCGAAGCGGCCTTGTTCGCAGCGCTCGCGTGCCCCAGGCGTCAGGCGACGGCGCGCGAAGTCCCGCACAACGCGGACGCGCTCGTGTTGATGACTTTCGTGGCGTTCCATCCTTCGTGAAGCTAAGTGACATTGGGTCGAATGTGCAAGCATGCATCACACGGGAACACATTCGTCCTTCTCGGATTCGGACAGTCTAATTCGAACATCGAAGTAAGATTTTGCGCGGGCCTTGATGGACATCAGGCGGATAGGTTCCGATCGGCTCGCCTCGCCTGAAAAAACGTGTGACGCAATGCGTGACGATACGGACGGAGGCTGGTCGATGGCAAACGTACTGAACCGCCGTTGGTTGCTGGCAGAGAGACCTCGGGGCATTCCACGTCAGGAGGACTTCGCATGGAGCGAGGTTCCTGTGCCCATTCCGAACAAGGGAGAGCTGTTGATCCGCAATCTATGTCTCGCATGCGAGCCGACTCAACTCGGTTGGGCCGCTGGGGAGACTTATCTTCCCGCCGTCCAGCTCGGAGAAGTAATGCGCTCGCTCGCGGCAGGAGAAGTGGTGGCGTCGAACGATCCCCGATTCCGCGTTGGGCAGCGCGTTCAGGGGCTTTTTGGCTGGCAGGACTTCGTCACAGTGCGCGCAGACGTCGCGTATCCGGTGCTGCCGATCGCCTCTGGCGTGTCGGTCGAAACGGCTCTTTCGGTGCTAGGCAACACAGGGCTGACGGCCTACTTTGGGATGCTCGAAATAGGGCGGCCCGTCGCAGGCGAGACGGTCGTAGTGTCGGCGGCTGCCGGAGCTACCGGCTCGGTCGCGGGCCAGATTGCCAAACTCAAGGGCTGTCGTGTGATCGGTATTGCCGGTGGGGTCGACAAATGCCGCTACCTGACAGAGCAGCTCGGCTTCGACGCGGCCATCGACTACAAGCGCGAGAACCTCGTCTCGCGGCTGCGCCAGACGTGTCCGAACGGTATCGATGTGTATTTCGACAACGTCGGCGGGCGGGTATTGGATGCTGTCCTGTTGTTCTTGGCCTTGCACGGGCGCATCGTGTTGTGCGGGGCCATCTCCGGCTACGCCGAAGCCGTGCCCCACGGCCCGCGAAACTACCTGCGTCTGCTGCGGCAGCGCGGCCGGATGGAGGGCTTCATCGTGTTAGACTTCCTGGCGCGGGCCGAGGAGGCCAGTGCGGTGTTACGCGCTTGGCTCGAGGCCGGCCAGCTCAAAGACCGTGTCGACATGTTGACAGGCCTCGAGAATGCGCCCAGGGCACTCGCTCGTCTGTTTTCCGGAGAGAATCAGGGGAAACAACTCGTCCAGCTCGTCGCTTGAGGCTCGGTGACGCGAGTGAGCTGCGCTACGGTCAGGCGGAGCTGTACTAACGCCTCTCGCCCCGGATAGCGTAAGGATTCCAGTCTGCGGGATCTGAGGGGTTGCGGACGCAGTGGACCAAGTAGAGGAGGTTAGAGTAGCTCAGTCTCTGCACGGATGGGAGGATCGTAAGCTCGGTTGAGGCGTACCCTCGAGGGTAGGTCACACGCTCGGTGCCTTTGGGCACGACGACCGTGTACGTGCCAGAGTAGCGAAGCAGCTGAGGCTTTTGGCCTGCTTTCGCCACATAGCGACGCATGGGTTCGAGCATCCCCCAGAACTGCGGGGATCTTGCGAAAGGCGAGTTATGAACCTCGGAGCTCGACTTCAGCAGCACGAGGACGTGCTCGCAGTCGCTTGCCTCAAGCAGTACGGCATGACCCGGGCGCACTTCCTGTGGCTTACTGATGATCTCGGAAGTGGCGATAGGCGCGGCCTGTTCGGGCACACAGCCAGGAGCTGGCGCCCAGCCCAACATGAGGATCCAGCTTGCTGCACCAAGGCGGAGGCGGCTGCGCGCGCGCTGGAGGGAGCTGGGAGGGCATGCTCTCGGGTTCTCACCACCAGTTCTGATACTCCGGCGGATCGTTGTACGGCTCATGGTTGGTCTTCGCGCTCTTTGTTGCAGGCACCCCCAGGTTTGCCGCGTACGTCTGGATGCCCACGGTGGTTCCCCCTTCGCACGTCCAGTCGCCCTCCTGGCAGTTCCAGCCGTTGTGAGGAGTCAGTGCAGAGGTCCAATACAGACGCAGCTTGACCCCTGTCGGAGGCTTGCAGCCGTCGGCTCCATGATCGGGGACCGGGTCGTCGACCACGTAACCGACAACTTTCTTGTCGAAGGTCACTCCGCGGCAATAGAGCTTCGCCGCTGCGGCCCCGCCGTTCGAGAAACCGTGGATCAGCACCTTCGTGCAGCCGTTGTCGGCGATGGCTTGAGCGATAATTTGTCGAGTTTCTGTCAGGCGATCGTCGGGGAAATACAGCCATTGACGACCGCCCCAACTCTCACCGTCGGCGTTGCCTGTGGGGGCGACGAACAAATACTCCGCCCTGGTTTGGGTGGCAAAGCCGCCTCCGCTTTTGCCGTGCAGAAAGACCACGCACTTCTGTTGGGGCCCGCTTTCAGACGCATCGCGCTCGCCCTCTGCTGCATCCGGGAGGTCGGAATCTGAACCCGCAGCGTCGCGCGAGCCCGAGTCCCGTGAGCCCGATGAGCCTGAGTCCTGTGCGCCATTTCCCTGGCCCCCATCGCGCTGGCCGTCACCTCCGGAAGCGCTATCTCCGCGAGCCGCATCTGCCTGGGCTGACCCTGAATCGGCGCGACCGTTCGCGTCGGCTTTTTGTTCGCACCCGAACTGGAGCGCGACCAGGAGGCCCGCCAGGCCAGCCAGACCAAAGCGAGGCCTGAGGCGTGTGACCGAAGAATGCGTGATATGCGGGCCGACTTTGAGCATGGGCCTGAGCATACTGAAAATTGAGCGAGGGTCACGCCCAGCGATCCATCCGCGGTAGCACGCGAGGACAACCGCGAGATTCTTCGAGAAAAACTGAAGAAGGCGGTACTCGACCCGATGCCCTGGCGTGGCCCATGCGTCGGCGGTCGTGGGCTGCTTTCCTGACGCTTAGCGTCACGCCCGCATTCTCACAGTACGTTGCGCGGGGCGTGCACGGTGCCGAGCTCGACATATGCGCCGCTCTCCATCACCACGAACGGCCGCTCTTCGAAGCGTAGCGTGCCTTGGCCGTCGTGGTCGATGATCTGCAGCTTGCCCATGCCGTAGCCCATCGGACCGCGGCTGTAGTAGTGTGCCTGTAGCTTGTACGGGTAGGCGCGTGCGCTCTGTTTGCCGCGGATGGTGAAACACTCAGGTCCGTAGCCGGTTGTTACGTCTGCATACAACTTGCCGCCCGATGGTAGGGTGGGCGCGCTGTAGTACGCGTGCCCTCCCTTGCTGTCGTGAATGTGGAAATCGACGTCGTTGGCATCCGTTTCCCAGTTGAGCACGAAACGCAGCGACGGCGTGTTCTCGACGCTACCCCCCGCACGTTGCAGACGCGAAAGGATGTCTTGTTGCAGCGCGGGCTCTTGTTTCATCCACACGGCTCCCGCAAGCCCGAGGTCTTCGCGCAGGATCTGCTCGACACCGCGGAAGCGACCGTCGGGATAGCGCGTCGCGACGCCGACCAAAATCGCCTCGAAGGCCTCGCGCGCCTTTTCCAGTTTGAGTAACGCGAAGCCTAGCAGGCGGTGACTCGCGGGATGGTCGGGGCGCTGCTCGACCGCCTTGCGATAGGTGTCGACCGCAAGCGTGAGCGCGGCTTGGCTTTTGACGCGCTCAAGGCGCTCGCCGGCGAAGCGACGCATGTCCGCACGACCGGGAAACAGGTCGATGATGGAGCCGTAGGCACGCGCGGCAGACGAAAGATCTGACAGAGCCTCGAAGCACTCGCCCAATGCCACCAGTGCGAGCACGTCGCCGGCATCGCGTGCACGCCATGCCAAAGCACGCTTGAGCGCGGCGTGCTTGTCCGTGCTCAGCAGCGCGAGCACTTGCTTGAGCTCGCCTTCGAGAGCTGGCGTTGCTGATTTCTTGGCTTCCGCGCGTGCTCCGCGCGTGGATTCGGATCTGAGAAGGCCGATGATACCTCCCTGTGGGGGAGCGGGGCGCGTGGCGGGCGCCTCGGATTCTGCAGGGGCTGCACGGTTGCGACGAGCGTCGTCTGGTCTGCCTGTGCTCGCTCGCGATGCAGCAGCGCGGCCTCCGCCGCCAGCGCCCGTGCCGTATGCGCTCAGCGCGTCACTCGGCGCATCGCTGAGCGCGTCGTACGTTTCGCTTCTCTCAGGCTGCGCGCTGTGCCGTGCGCCAGACGCTGGGGCGGCGGCAGGTACGGGGGCACTTGTCGACGCGCGTTTGGCATTGCCTGGTGTCCTCTGCGGCGGTGCGAGCGCGGCGGGGTCGCTCGGTGCAGCCACCTGCGGCGAGCCCATCTCGAGCACCACTGGCTGCGCTAGATCGAAGTCGGCGCGGTGCATGAGCGCGATGCCGCCCGCTCCGACCGTCAGGATGTCTGCCAGCGCGCGCCGCTCGATGCCGAAGCGCGCGTAGTCTTGTTCGGTCTCGAGCACCAAGAGCGAAGTGTACGGGCTGAGCACGCGGTGCTTGGTGGAGAGCTCGATCGCTTGCTTCTTGAGGGCCTCGGCTAGGTCTCGGTCATTCCCACTCACGTTGTCGCGCTGCTCGATGAGCTTGTTGATGCGCGCCTTGACCCAGGCACGCTCGAGAAGCGGACGCTCGACCGAGGAAAGCGCCCCTGCGAGCGCGAGCGGCTTGTCATCCACGGTGATCTGAAACGGTTTGTCGGCAGGCAGATCGGCATACACCACCAGCTCGTCACCAGGCTGCACGCCATCGAGCACGCTCGGCCAGACCCAGCCTGCGCCGTCGATCGCGAGCCTGATGCCCGAGCGGGTGGCGCGCGTCAGCTTCTGCGCCAACAGTTTGGAGGGCCGCGTGGCATCGAGCACTACGCCGTCGCGCGCAAGTCCGCTGGTGACCAGGCGTGCCAGCAGTGCGTCATCGCGAATTCCGCCGACCGCCAGCACATCGAGCCGCTCGACGCCCAAGCTTGAGAGCGCCTTCACGCGCGCGCGCAGCTTGTCCGCAGAGGTCTCGCCCGCAGTGGCGACACCATCGCTCACCAAGAGCACGCGCGTATGCTTCAGCTTGGGCGGCGTGTTCACGAGATAGCCGAGTGCCCCGTCGAGGTCGGATGCACCCAGGGCGCGGCGCGCAAGCAGACCGCTGCGCACACGGTCGCCGATGTTGCTGATTTTTCCGCTGTAGATCGGCGTAACTTCCTGATCGAAACTGGCAACGGTCACGGCCTGTACGTCCGCGCTGCGGGCAAGCTCAGATAGTAAGCCTTCGAGCGCTGAGATCTGCTCCGTTAATCCGAGCGCGCGCGATGCGCTGGTGTCGACCAATACGAACAGCGAGGTGACCGCGTCGCGCGCTGCCGCGTCGGCAACGGGCACGATACGCGCCGCCACCAGGTTGTCGTGACGCAGACCGAGTTGCACTGTGCTGCCACTGATTGCAACCTCAAAGTCGCGGTCCGGCATGAAGTTGCGCTTGTCGACCTCGATGACTTCGTGCTGCGCACGTTGTCCGCCAAGGTTCGACGCAGGCTGTGCGCCCAGGCTAGCCGTCTTGCTGACCAAGGCGCGAATCGATAGCGAACCGAGGTGCGGCAGGCCGCGCAAGGGCAGACGGTAAGGCTCGTCGCGCCGCGTCAGCTCCTGTGAGTAGGACACAATCAACTCTTTGGTGCTGTTGGGCGGAATCGGGAACACGCGCGCAGAGAATTCGTTGCCGGCTTCAGCCTCGAGCAGGGCAGGATCCTGACGACGATGCAAGAAGTCTTCATAGGCGACGCGCGCGGCCTGCTGCTCGACGACCTCACCTTCCTGAAATCGGTCCCCGATGCGCATCGCGAAGCGGCTGATTGTGGCTCCCGACGGCAGCGTGATGCGGAAGCGACCTTCCCGTGTGCGCGACTCGGGATTCCTGAACACCAGACGAAGCTCGGTGAATGCGAGCGGGTCTTCGATCACTGCGCTCGCCGTCATGGAGACGAGCTCGAGGCCCGTGCCATCCGAGGCTGTCAGGCTCACAGGAGAAGGCGTAGGCGGCAGCAGTGCGGCCGGAATCTGCGCGGGCTCCCGTGCGACAAGCAGCGGCGAAGGTGTAGTGGGAAGGCCCTGCGCCGGCATCTCGCGCGGCCACATCACCCCGGCGACGCCCAGCAGCGCCAAAAGCGGTACCGACAAACGTGTTAATACCTTCCACCGCGACTCCGAATGCCCCGCCCCGTTTTGCCTCATGGGACTTTGGACGCGCGATTCGCCGGAAGGTTCTGCGGATTTTCGGGATGCGGCTGCGATTGCGGCGCGCGAGTTGGGTGCTGCCTTACATCCTTGTGATCGGACTGTAGGTGGGTGTGGTGCAGCACCGGAGCCCGCTGCGCGCCACTGGCGGATCCTGCCAATCTACCCGGCGTTAGCTCGCCTTGCCGCTGCATCCGCTCGACCTCGCGGAATCCGTGCTGCACACCCTCGAATAGGGACTCAACTTCAGAGGAAGCCTGACGGAGTGAGCAGTAGTGCGACAAAGCGTCAGGTGGCAATCTGCCCTGGGAGCAGGTAATGGACGCGCATGACGGAAAGCAAGGTTGCCGGTCGTCTTCACATCGTGCTCGTGCCCGGATTTGGAGGCTTCGATGCTCTCGGCCAGATAGAGTACTACGCGGGCACGACTACCGTGTTTCAAGCTTGGCGCGAGGGTTCCTCTGCATCGCCACGCGGCGTCGTGCTGCACTACTTCGACAATCTTCCTACAGCCGGGGTGCGTACGCGGGCCGGCCTCTTAAGTCGGTACCTTACCAAGCGCGTGCTGCGTGGTGAGTTTCAGAAGAACGATGAGATTGCGCTGATCGGTCATTCGACCGGTGGTCTCGACATAAGACAACTGCTTTGCGATCTGGATGAGCTCGACCGGCAAAAGCTCGAAGTGGCCGGCATCGAGGACCACGACCCCAAGCAGCGAGATAACCGCGGGCGTGATGGCGTGTCCGGCGGAGAACTTCTGAGCATGATCAAGCGCGTGGTCTTCATCTCGGTGCCGCAGCGCGGTACCAACATTGCCAATTGGGTGCGAGCTCAACCGCTGGCGCGCCAGGTAATCGTCGCTCTGGTCAAAGCCGCCGTGGACGCCTTGGATGTGCCGGTTGTGGAGCCAGCGAGCCTCATCGCCACGCGTACCATGTCTTGGCTGCGCAAGACCGAGACTGCCACTTGGATAGGCGCGATGGCCGCTGACCTTGTGATCGCCCTCGCGGACGTGAATGCCGAGATCGGTTTGCGTGGCTCGAAGAAAGCGGCGGAGGCGGCGGACGGGCGCGCCGCCCTCGCCGACCTGAATTTGTGGCTCAGCCACACGCACGCTGATTTTTTGGCCATAGACGACCTGTCGTCGACCGATCGAGACCCCAGTCTGTACGGATCGGTGGCGGATGTGGTGGGCAAACTGGCACGTCCGATCGTGCGATCGAGCGCCTCCGACGATCGCTCCGGCTGCGCGCGGGCAGACGACGCTGCAAGAAGCCGAGAAAAGGCGCTGTGGGGTGAGCGTATTCGTGTCCGGTCCTACGCCACGGTGGCCCGCAACCCCTTCCCGAAGGAGGCTCGCAACCAGCACCAGATACGCTCCGTGGCGGGGGTGCTCCTGCGCGCGGTGCGACCGCGTCCCGGCTCAGATATTACTTTCCAGTCTGCATACGCAGCATGTGCGGTAGGACCGTTCGTGGATGCGCTGCGTGAGAATACGGCCACGTGCTTCTTCGGAAAGCATAAGCGGGTGCTCGGGGCCTTCGAGAATGACGGCATCGTCAACACCGCCTCCATGCTTTGGCCGAGCGCTGAGCATACGTATCTGATCGACGCGGACCACGGCGATATCATCGGGCACTACGCGCGCAAGCCGGCGGTGAACTCGAGGGGACGCAAGTTCGACGCCTACGACATTTTGCAGTCGAGCTCGGGCTACGGAGGTAAGACGTTCGATGAGTCTGACTTCAACGCAGTGTGGAGCGACATCTTTACGTTCTGCGCTTCGTAGGGGGCCACAGTCTCCGGCAAATCGCCTCGATGCGCATCTGAGAATCTTCGGGGACCCGGCTGTTCGTGATGGGTTCCAGGGCCGTAGCCGCTAGACTGCCGGGAGCAGTTCCTCTCCAGGCACGAAAAGGAGTCGTCCATGATCGATCACACAGGTGTTGGAGTTAGCGATCCAAAGAAAAGCCGGCTGTTCTATGAGCGGGCGCTTGCTCCGCTCGGCTACAAGGTCTTGATGGAGATTCCGCTAGAGCTCACGGCTGGGAAGGTGGTGCTGGGCTTTGGAGTGCCCCCGGCTCCCGATTTTTGGATCAACGAGGGCGTTCCGCAGCAACCGCACGTGCACATCGCCTTTCGCGCCAAGAGTCCAGAAGAAGTGAATGCGTTCTACGAAGCGGCCCTTGCGGCCGGAGGTCGCGACAACGGGCCTCCTGGGCCGCGTCCGCACTACCACACGGGATACTACGGTGCGTTCGTGTTGGATCCTGACGGTCACAATGTCGAGGCCGTGTGTCACGTGGCATCTCCGTGAGAAAAGAAGCCGATGCCTCTCGAAGCGCGGACGCCGGATACGGCGCGCGGGGTAGTGGAGACTCCTTCCCCTGTGCTGGTTTGAGGCGACGCATCGCTCGATGTGAGGGGCCAGGTCGCCGGCTTCGCCTGCGACGACAATGACGTATGCTCGCACACATGGAGAGAATGGTAGATGTTCGCCCTCGCCGCGTGCGAGGCGCGTATGCGTAGCGTTCGGAACAAACATGTTGAGATGAAGAGCGACCGATGACTAGAATTGGGATGTGAATTCGCCCATCAAGCAGACACTTCAAGACGGAAGCACACAATGGAATCTCGGGGGCAACGCCAACGTGAGCTTGAGGCGGCTTGCGCCTGGAGTGATGTACTTCGCGGCTGCAGGCAGCATTACGCAGTTCATCGACGAAGCGGCCAAGATGCTTGACGCCGAGATCGCACGCGAGGGACGCATCACCGTGTTTGCCAACCTGTACGAGACCGCGCGCATGAACACGGACGTGCGCGACGCTTGGGCTGCTTGGAGCAAGAAGACGCAGGCAAACACCATCCCTTACTGTCTCGTTCGCTCGAAGCTCATGGAGATGGCGATGTCGCTCATCTCTATGTTCAGCGGCGCGAGTCTGCGCGTGTCTTCGAATCCGAAGGAGTTTTTGGAAGCGATGAGGCGCACGGTCCCGAACGTCAAGTTGCCCGAGATCAAGCTCGTCGCATAGCGAGCTCGAGTACAGTGCTCCGCGAACCAGGTAGTTGACGCGCTCTTGGCATGCACTTGGCTTTCTGAGTCGGCATGAACACCACTCATCGCGCGGCTCTCGGGCTCGGCCTGCTCGCCTCTCTCTCGGCATGTCAGAGCGATTGCGGCGGAAGCAGCAAGCTCAGGGATAACATCGAGCGCACGGTTGGTGACTCGCCCGAGGCGCCGGGGTTGATGGGCGGATCGTCGTCCCCGCTCAAAGATGATGCTGCGGTCGAAAGAAAAATGGCGGGGGATGCAGGTCCCGTCGCGGCCCCGCCACGCTGAACCGAGGCGAGCATTTCTGCCCCGTGTGAGACCGCGCTTGCGGTTTGGCTCGAGCCACGAGAGATGACCGTGTCGCGGGCTTTGGAGCGCTCGATCCGGCTGCCCCAGCAGCTACGGCAAGGAAGAGTTGCTTGGCTGCTTTTTTGCGCCTTTTCGCGAAGCCTCCTCGCGCTCTCGTTTTCGCTCCTCACGCTCTCGCCGCCACATTCTACGCTTCGGAGGATCCAACCGTACGGCGAGCGCCGACGGTCTGAGCTGGGCGTAGGCCATCAGGCCGACGGGCACGCGTGTGCCGTAGTGAGGCTCGAGGTCTACATCGAGCGCGGTCAGAGAGGCGCGCACGCCGATGCCGGGTGCGAGCGAGAGCAGCGGGCGGAAGTAGTAGACGTATCCGAGTGTGATAGCGCCCGTTTGGTAGCGCTGGTCCTGGTTGGGAGCAGGGATCGCAAGCCATCGTGCCGTGCGCTCCACGAACTCGGCGCGGCCGAACAGCGTGTTATGGCCGTCGAGGTTCCAGTTGGACTCGAGCAGCACAGAGGTGGTGGACGGACCAGGCTCTTCGAGGTTCTGGCCGATGGTCAAGGTGGTTGCCCAGTTGTCCTCGAGGCCCTCTCGTTGATTGTACATCGCTGACGCGGTCACGCGGTGCATGCCGCGTTCAGGCGTAAGTCTGTACGGTTCAGAGAAGTACGCGTAGGAGACCTGCGCGCTCCAGGCGAACGTGGGGTTGAAGGTCAGGCGCGTGGAGAACGAGTCGGGCTTGTTCAGGTCGAGATCCCAGCGCCGGTCGTCGGGCTCTCTGCCGTTGAACCAGGAGATTTCTCCCTTGTATTTGCGCCCAAAGACGCCGGCTGTGATCACGCCGCTCGCGATGCGTGGTCCGTCTTGCAAGCTGTAGCTGAGGGGAGCGAGCGGGTCAGAGAGGGCCGACACGCGGTAGGTGTAGGAGCCCGGGCCGAGCGCTGGTTCCCCAGCGAGGGCAAGGTAGAGCTGGAACGCCACGTCGTTGTGTACGGGCCGCGAGTACATCACGGCTAACTCGCTGAACACGTCGTGAGGGGACTGCCGATCGTGCACGGGACGTCCGTCGAGGGTCGCGCCGGTCTGCGCGATGAGCGGGTAGCCGTTAGGGATGGTGAGCGCCTCCCAGCTCAAGATCGCGCGCGGCATGATCTCGCCGCCCCACAGTGCGTGCCACACCATGACCATGAGCGAGTTCACGCTGGTGACACGCTTACTCCCGCGGTCGCTGTTGAACCAGTTGTAGCCCAGGAAAATATTGCCGCGGACCATGAGGCCGAACCCGCCCACCTTGGTCATCAGTCCGTACATGGGAGAGGACGCAGGCATCCACGCCGTGCCTGAGCCCATGCGCGAGCGTGCCAGATCGAAGATGCTGGTCATCAGCTCCTCGCTCGGTGCGTGCGCCTGCGCGAAGCCGCTGGCCGCGTCTTGCATGAGCTTGGGGAGCGCTTTGACGAGTGGGCCGTGGGGGCGGTTCTCGGGGAGCTCCTCCGGCGACGCATGGGTTGTGCTCTCCGGGTGGATCTCGAACTCGGGGGCACTCGGCTGCGGCGTGGGCGTCTTTTTTCGGCGCTCCTCGTCCTGCGCAGCTGCCACGGGGCGTAGGAGGCCCGCCAGCGCTACCAGCGACAGGATTAGAGCGCTTCTAAACCGCTGCGCTGAGCGACCCACCCCTGGCACCCAGTTCAAGCTAACTCGTCCGAGCCTTGGTAGCACGCGTGTTGTTGCGTGATGGTCGTCTTCGGGGAGTCGCTTACGGGCCAAGCTCCAGACGCAGCCCGATCAACATCGGCGCGCTCAGCGGTCCGACTGCCTGGCCGTCAACTTCCGTGACGGTCATGCGCAAGGAATACACGCGCGCGGGCTTCAAGGGCAGCTTGATGCGCAGTGCGTGGGGGGAGGAGGGGTAGACTTGGTTGAAGATGGAGTCCTCCCCGAGCTCCCCATCCGGCAGCTCCGTGACATCGAAGATCTCCAAGCGCATCTTGGCGATCATGAGGTTATCGAAGATGAGGAAGTGCTCGCGCTCGCGCGGCGAGGTGGCGAGGGTGTAGTAGGCGTACTGGTTCTCCACGCCATCCATATCACGGCCCACGCGCCCCTCGCGCGGCACATCAGGCAAAAGCGGCAGCGGATAGCGCGCACTCCCATCGGAGATGCGCTCCAGGGTCAACACATAGTCGTTGGGCTGGTCGGCGTAGTTTGGCGAGATCGAGATCGTGTAGGACGCGCCGCGTACCAAGGGGGGTGTGTGCAAGCGTGATGGATCAGACGCCTCCGGTCTGCTGAGCTTCGTGCCGAATGAGCTGTAAACTTCTGCGTAATGACGCGCATCCCTTTGGGTCTGCCGCAGTGAGATGGCGTAGCTGCCGGAGTCGGGTGGAACGAAGGCAAGCGACAAGCCTTTGCCGCTTGTGGCGGGCAAGGTGAAAGTCTGCTCGCCCGAGCAGGCTTTGGGCGCGTCGTCGCTTACGGAGGGCACGCATACGTAGCGCGTCCAGCTGAGTGCGGGATCTTGACGCATCATCGGCGGCGCGCTGTTGAACGTGTTCAGCAGGTGCTCGCGCGCCGTTTCATAGAGAGTCATGGAGGCCTGTTGCTGGATGCGTTGCAGCGTTATTACCCTGCTGGGCTCATCGATCTTACCATCCAAAGCAAAGTCGTTGAGCATCCCCTCATAGGCGCTCCCGGTCACGTCGCTGGCCAAGAATGCGGCGGAGAACCACAGTAAGTTGCTGTCATCGGGTGCGCGTGTCTCATCGCCGTCGGCGTGCAAGAGATCGAGCTGTTCGACATGATGACGGGTCTGAAACAGCTCGCTCAGCTCGGCGCGCGCCTGCTCGCGCGCTTGTGTGATGTTGGCGACGTCGCCATCGGATAAGAGCCGCTGCACGCGCCGCATGGCGAACGGCGTGAGCAGGTTGATGCTGCCACGCACGCGGCCGTTCTCGACAGGCGCGAACATGCTCAAGTGCATGCCCTGCAACTGTGCGAACTTCCCGGTGACTTCGTTAAACGAGCGCCCTTCGATGGTCACCTCCGCCCACGCTGCGTCATCGGGTAAGCGGTCGACGATGAATCTGCCGAAGGCGTCTACCTGACCGTACGTGGGCTCGCCATCGCGCTGGGCACGCTCGTCGAGCGCGTAGATGCGCACCATCGCGCCATTTTGGAAGGGGCCTTTCTGAGCGCTGCCTTGCAAAAGCGAGGTCTCTGCGGTGACGGGCTCGCCAGAATCGGGATCGGTCGTAGGCGGTGTCGTCTGCGCGTCTTCGCCCGCATCCTCAGCCCCGCCCGCGTCCGCTCTTGCGCTCTGTTTTCCGCCGCCGCCCTCGGCCCCACACGCACTCATCGCCAGGGCACAACCTACTGCCCAGAGTGCGGTTCGTGCACTTCGTTGTATCATCGCTCTCGGTCCTCCATATCACTCACGCTCTGTGCGCAGCACGAAAGCATAAGCCGATTTGGCGCCTTTGGAGCGTCGATTCATGCTCGCCGCGCCAGATTTGTAGGGGACCTCAAGTACGAATCGCCATTCTGGCCAAAAATAGTGTGGATTTTCGCCCCACGTTTTATCTGTTGGCGAACAACTTCAGAAACGCTTGACTATTGCATGCGCAGCAGTGCATATGCATGGTCATGCATCTAGATGCTTTCCAGGCGCTCGCCGATCCGACGCGTCGCCGCATCGTCGAGGCTCTGCGCGATGGTGAGCAGCAAGTCGGTGACGTCGTCGAGAAAGCTGGCATCCACCAGTCCGGTGTGTCGCGACATCTCCGCATCCTCTCCGAGGCGGGCTTCGTGTCGATGCGGCCGGATGGGCAGCACCGTTTGTACGCGTTGAAGCCTGAGCCATTCCGGGAGCTCGACACGTGGCTCTCCCAGTATCGAAGGCTGTGGGAGGCGCGACTCATTCGCTTTGAATCCGCGCTGGAGAAGAAGCAACAGCAAGCTCGGCGAGCCAAAAAGAGGAGCAAGCGCACATGACCAACGAGAACAAGACGCGCAGTCAGGCGACGGTCGTCATCGAGCGTACCTACCGTGCGAGCATCAAGGACGTGTGGGATCTTTGGACCACGAAAGAAGGCTTTGAGTCGTGGTGGGGGCCGCAAGGTTTTCGCGCAGAGGTGCACGAGATCGATGCGAGCGTCGGTGGCGCCCTTCGCTACGACATGATCGCCGATACGCCGGAGACGATTGCCGCCATGAAGCAGATGGGCCGGCCGACGTCGCACCCGGGCCGTTCCCGCTTCACCGAGCTTACGTCTCAGAAGCGACTCGTACTCACGAACGTCATCGACTTTCTTCCTGGCGTCGCGACCTACGAGAGCGATATCTCAGTGGCCTTCTTCTCGGTAGGCGACTGCGTGCGCATGGTGGTCACGCTGGACGCAATGCACAGCGATGAATTCACGAGGATGCAGGAGGAAGGCTTTACCAACCAGCTCACCAAGCTCGACGAACGGTTCGCGTCGTAGGTAGACGACGGCGCCATCGGGCGGTAGACGACGGCGCCATCGGCAGCCTGCACGGGTCTCTGGCAGCCTGCTGGGCCTCGTTCAGGGGGACACGGGCTCTGCGATGACGCGCTGCGCCAGTTACAGCGTCGTTGTCCTCACTCTCAGAGCAGGTACCGCCACCCGGTTCCAGGGGCCGTGTCGGGAGAGCCCGTCGGAACTAAAGATGATAGGTCCTGCGAGTGCTATCGCAAGCCGTCAGATGCCGGCTGCGCCGTGCCCTCTGGGGAGGCTTGATTCTTCTCGATCGTCTGTACATAGTTTGGGGGCGGCTGGTCGTATATATGCCCCTCACGCGGAAGGTACTGCCTCTTGGATGAGTCACTGCGGAAATTGATTCGCACGATGCAGAGCGAGTTTTCTTTCTTGAAGGAAGCTAAGGACTTCGTTTACCGCATCCAACGACGACTGCTCACGAGGCCGCACGAGCACGAGTTCCGGGCGCTGAAGTTCATTCCGGACGACCTGCCCGGTTCCTACGTCGATATCGGAGCCAATCAGGGCCAGAGCATCGAGTCGATCAAGAAGGTCAAGCCGAAGGCGCGGGTGTACTCCTACGAGGCCAATCCGCTGCTCGCCGAAAAGCTTCAAAAGCGGTACCAGAAGCGCGACGACATCAGGGTGTTTGCGTTTGGTCTCGGCGATGAGCCCAAGAAAATGACGCTCTTCGTTCCGGTCTACAAGGGCTTCGTCTACGACGGAGATTCCTCCCTGGACCCTCAGATGGCGTCGGCTCTGCTCACACCCGAGCGCCTCTACTGGTTCAACCCGAAGCAGGTGGAGCTCCGGGAAGTCGGCTGCGCCATCGAGCGCCTGGACGAGCAGAACCTCGATCCGGTGTTCATCAAGATGGACGTCCAGGGGTACGAGTCGCTGGTCGCGAGGGGAGGGATCGAGACCTTCAAGCGCTGTGAGCCGGTCCTTATGGTCGAACGGGTGTACGACCACACGGAACTGATGAGCATTCTCGATACGCTGGGCTACGAAGAGTACCTGTTCGACGAACACGGATTCTATCCCGGCAGTGCGCCCCACGCGCTCAACCAGATCCTGATGACGCCGCGGCGCGCCGCCGAGGTGCGTCGCTCGGCCGCTGCTTCCGCTTGAGCGGCTCCTGGGCTCGCGCGGCGGGCTCAGCGCCGCTTGTATTCGCGGTCGGCGTCGAGTGCCTTGCGCGTCGTGGTGGCGCCGCGGTTGAGGACGGCCTGTGAAGCCTTGCGGTCGCTTGCGCCTGCGCCATTCGAGACGTTGTACGCAACGACGCCGCTGTCGTTCTCGGTCGTGCTAGGCGCCTCGCTGTTGTCGCTTGCTGTGTAGTGCTGACTGCGCGCGGGGATGTCGGTTCGGAATTGGTAAGCCGCGTCAGTCGGCTTCAGGTTCCAGGCCGCTTCCGGGTGCGCGGAGACCAGGGAGAAGTACTCGACCAGCGATCCATCGAAGTACACCGTGGGGTAGCCGAGGATGTTCAGCGCGGCGAAGCCGTTGACCTGGACCTCGAAGTTGGTGCGGCACTGGGAGATGATGACTTTGGTCGCCTTGTCTGCGGGCGCGTAGCCAGCGGCCTCAAACACATCTGCGAGGGTCGCCTTGTCCTTGTACTTCCAGTTCCCAGCTCCGGCGTCGACCAGCAGATCGGCCCAGGGGAAGCTCGTGGCGCCCTTCACGTGTCCTTCGAAAGGCACGTAGCTCTTGGCCTGGCCTGTTGCGTCGTGGCTCGGTGCGCCGGTGGAATTCCAGGCGGTGGTGATGAACTGGCCTGGGTGAGTATCGAAGAACGCAGCCGTGGGGGTCGTGCGGTTGTACTGGGCCGTGGGGCGTGCATCGATGATCCACTGCTTCGTGAAGCCGTGGACGGCGTTCGTCGCCGCTAGGTTCTGGTCCACGGCCTTCAGAAAGGCCTCGAGCGAAATCGTAAGGTTGGTGTTGTCCACGCGCAGATCCGCTACCGAAAAACCGCCATTCGAGATGGAGCCCTCGGGCGTCTTGGTGGTGGACAGGGCGCCTAGGTAGTTCTGCTTGAGGGTGCCGTTCAGGATCGCCAGCTGGTCGATGGCGGCGCCCCAGTAGCGCAGCCAGTACACAGCGCGCGTGAGGTCCTGGAAGAAACCGCCATTGGGTGCGGCGTTTTCCCCCGCGGCAAACACGACGAAGTCCCGGCTCAGGTCGATGCCGTAGCTGGCAAGCCAGGCGTCCGCCGTGGGCCCGCTTGCCTGATAGCGCACCGAGTTCGAAATGAGGCCTGTGTCGCGCGTCTCGTTGAAGCGGAAGGCATCGAGCTCGTAGGTGTACACGCCATTGGCGGGACTCGACGGAACGTAGTTTTCGCCGGCGGCGCGGTTGGCTGCGTTGAGCTGCAGCACAATCAGCTTCGCGCCTTCAGGTAGGTGCGCAGGTCGTCCGTTGGGAGCGGCGGCTGCTGCGGCGCTGTCCTTGGTGGCCCAGCTCGTGACGTAGGCTTCCAGGGTGGACGCCTCGATCAAGCCCCAACGATTGTGCGCGTAATCTGCTGCGGAAATGTTGGGCAGCGTAGAGACCGCGCTGACGGGCGGCAGACTCGGCTCGGGGGTCGGCTCGCCACTGTCAGGTTGACCCGCGTCAGGTTCGCCGCTGTCCGGTTGTCCACTATCCGGCTCGCCGCTGTCCGTCAGGTCTCCTGCGTCGGACTGGTTGCCGCCGCCGTCGTCTGCGTGCGCACCGCTGTCGATTTCTGTGCCGTTGTCGTTCGACGCTTCGTCCGCGCAGGCGTGCAGCCCGAGCATCGCTGTGAGCACTGCGAGTACGACAACCGTTCGCTTTTGTCTATCGATCCTCATGCGCGTTTTCCTTGTTCTGGATGGGTCACAGGCACGCGTTTTCGCCTCCGCCTACAGGCGGAAGCGCTGGTGGCGTGCGTTTGTAGTTAAGGTCCACTTGCTGCACGCGATCCGTGCGCTCGGGCGCGGTATCGAGCAACAGCGGCATGATGCAGGTATTCGTGTCTGCCCAGAGCGTGCTGCCTTCTGTCAGGCTCCCGAACACATCGGTGCGCCACGGATTTTCAGCAGGCAAAAGCTGCAGTCCGGCTGTCGGATGCGCGGCATTCAGCGCGCCCCACTCGAGGAACGAGGCCGCGTACCAGCGTGCCTGTGCCCCCGTCACAGCGAGTAATGCGAAGGTCACAGCAGCGCTGAAACCTTGGTCGCCATCGTACACAATGGCCGTTTTGCTGGGGGCTATGCCTGCGTTCGCGAAGGCCAAATCGAGCTGAGCCAAAGGCCGAATGGTGTAGTCCACGGGGTCGATGATGGCGTCCCCGGCGAGATGGACGGCGCCCTTGATACGGCCCGAGAAAGAGGGCGTGCAGTGAGGTGCTCCGAGGCGGCAGGTGTTGTCGACCGGACTTGTTCCGAGGACGCTGCCTGCATACTCGGCTTCCGTGCGGACATCTACGAGCGTATCTTTGCCGAGCGCGTCGCGTACGGCTCCCACATCGGCGAGCAGAACGAAGTGTCGGTTGATGAGGTCTGATACACGAGCCGTCCCATCGAAACCAGGCGCATCAGGAAACGCTTGCCGATTCGCAGCCGGAACGTCGGCATCGACCGAGCCATTGTGGAGCCCCAGGAAGGCGTGCTCCGCACCCCAGTAGCGCAGCGTCAACCATGCCCGCGCTACCCCCCCTAGGGCGTGTTCGGAGCTTTTTCCCACGGTCAGGAGCACGAAGTCGTGGTTGGGGCGCACGTCGTGCTTGCGCAACCAGGTGTCGATGCGGGTGCCGTTGGCGGGCACGCTGCCCACGGCCGTGAGGCCATTGCTGCGAGGCTCGAGAAAGAAGCGTAAGTCCGCCCCGTCGTACACGCGCACGCGCCGCGTGACTTCGACGCCGCCTTCGTGGCGAGCGCTGAGGGTACCTTTGATGAACTTGCCCGGCTCGCTCGCCGCGTCGAGCTGAACTATCACGAGATCGCCCGGAACTTCGCTGGGGCGAGTGTTCGCCCAGTCTTCGAGCCACGTCAGCAGTCTGCTGGTCGCGATGAGTCCGCTCTGATTGTCCGCGTAGTCTGGAGCCGAGCGCACGGCGAGCGAGCTGGGCGTCGCAGGCTCCACCGCGTCCACAGGATGCGCGGGACTTGCCGCATCAGGCTCGGCATCTGCCGGGGGGGCCGCTGCGTCGCTAGCTGCGTCAGACAACGGGCCTGCATCGGGCACGGCGTCGCCTCCGTCTGGATCGTCCACGGTGCGCGCATCGGGCGTGGGTTCTGCGTCGAGGTCACGTGGGGACGCCGACTCCTCGTGGCACGCACCAACGAACCAGAGGGGTAAGCAGAACAGCGCGAGTGCAACGCCGGAAATGGGGCGTACGAAGGCGATGGTTGTCATGGCGCGACCCTGCGAATGTTCAGGGCTGCGCGAGCTTGTAGGCGCGGTCGTCGATCACGGACTGTGAGGCCGTGGTCGAGGCGGGCACGAGTAGGATGGGCGTATCGCTGATGTCCGCGTCGAGGTTATAGTTGGGGCCGTCGATCCAGCCGGTGATCGTATGTGCGTCGGGATCGAAGGGTAAGCCAGGCGTGTATCCTGTGACTGTGGCGTGCTCGGTGAACGTCGCCAGATCGGTGCGATAAGCAGAAGCTTCCGGCAAGGTCTGGGTCTTTGCCGTCGGCCCATAGGCTAGGTGCGACCACTCGATGAACGACGTGTCATAGAATCGTGTCGGATAGCCGAGGATCACTGACGAGACGACGCCGGTCACCATGGAGCGCACGTTCGTGCGGCAGTACTGGACCACCACGTTTCCTGTTTTGTACTCCGACTGCGTGTCGAAGATGTCCTTCACGGTGGCCTTGCTGAAGAAGCGAAAGCCGTTCGCGGAGGTATCGAGGAACTGGGTCCAGGGCACGCTGTATGCGCCCTTGATGCGCCCTTCAAACAGCGGCGAGCAACGCGTGTTGGCACCGGAGTTGTCGTAGCTCGGGCAGTCGGTCTTGCCGGTGGAGGTGGACTTCAAGAGGCCCAGGGCTTCAGCGCCGCCTCGCGCATCTACAATCGTGGTCTTGTTGCGTGGTGTTGCGCTGGCTGCGTTCTTCAACGTACCGAGCAAGCCGTCGAGCGTGATCACAAACTGCGTGTTGTCGGTGCGCAGCTCTCGCACGGATACGCTGCCGTTGTTGGGAGGCGTGGCCGGCACGTCGGTGGACAGCACAAGCTCTTCGTTTGCGCTGTTCCAGTTCACGCTGCCGTTCAAGAGTGCGATGCGGTCCTTCGCGTAACCCCAGTAACGAAGCAGCAGCCAAGCTCGGGCTGCCTGCTGCACGATGGCGTTGGCCGTGGCGGGCGCGGCTCCAACAGCGGGCAGTTGCTCGAACGTGACGACGACGAAATCCTGGAGCGCGTCGATACCGTACTTTTTCAGCAGCGTATCGGCGCTCTCACCATTGGGAATCTCCGCTTCGATCTGGGAGAGACCATTGTTGCGCAGCTGCGTGAGCTCGCTTTGTGCGACCAGGTAAGAGACTACGTTCGTGCCGTCGCCTGCCACGTGGGTCTGTGAGTTGGCTACGTTCGGTACGACCTGCAGCACGACGAGCTTGCCGGTTACACCTGCGGGTCGATTGGCCGGCCAGTTGCTGATCCAGTTGGCCAGGGTTGCACCGGTGATGAGACCGTGCTTGTTGTCTGCATAGTTGTCGGCAGAAACATCGGCCAGTTCTGCAGGGGTCGCAGTCGGCAGCAGATCGACATTCGCATCGGGCTCTTCGCTAGCATCGAACTCCTCGCTAGCATCGAGCTCCTCGCTCGCGTCAGGTTCGACCGCTGCATCGCTGCCTGCGTCGAGCTCTGCGTTCGCATCCGTATCGGATGCCGCATCCTTCGTGTCGTCCACGCCGGAATCCGCGACGGGGTTATCCGAGGGCGAGCTTGTATCATCGGAGCATGCGCTGAGGAGGAGCGCAGACGCCAGAAGGAAGGAACCCATACCTGCGGACCGCTCAAGCCGCCTTACTCTGCGCGTCATCGTGCCACCTCATGCGAAATAGGTTCGAGCCCTGAGCAAGAGGCGTGCCTCGATTGAGGGCGGGCTTCATGGCGCCCGCTTTCAGGCCTAGTGCCCCGGGGCGTACAGACCCAAATGCGCCGCTTTCACCAAGTTTTTAGTACGATACGCGGCAGGCTCGGCGTTGCGGGCGACGACTCGGCCCGTGACGCGTGCGCCATGGATCACGCAGGACCCAGCATTTTTCCTGGCCTAAACCAGGGCCCGGCGCAGTGCCCAGCATCTGCCCTCAGCGCCAGCACGGCTTTGGGGGATCGCGCTTGCGGCGATCGCGCAATGCGTGCGCTGAGGAGGCCTGCGAGGCCGCAGCCCACACGCGGCCCAGAAGCCAGGCTATGCTCGCCGGATGGCTTCCATTCTGCACAATCCCTACGCGTGGCTGGTGTTTGTCGCCCTCGTCGGGCAGTATCTGGTCAGCGTAGTCGCGGATGTACTGAACCAGCGTGCGATGCAGTCGGAGCTGCCGAGAGAGTTCAGCGAGGTCTACGCGGAGGAGACCTACGCGCGCTCGCAGGCATACAACCGGGCGCGCCTGCGCTTTGCGCAGTGGCCGCGCAGTGCGGCGCTAGTGGTGCTGCTCGGCGTCTGGTTAGGGGGCGGTTTCGAGTGGCTGGATCAGACGCTGCGCAGCTTGGGCTTTGGGCCCATCGTCACGGGGTTGTTCTTTTTCGGCGTGTTGCTGCTCGCGCAGGGCTTGCTCGGTTTGCCGTTTCGTCTTTACAGCACCTTCGTGATCGAGGAGCGCTTCGGCTTCAATCGCACCACCGTACGCACGTTCGTGAGCGATCTAGCTAAGTCGATCTTGCTCGGATCGCTGCTCGGCGGTGCCTTCGGCGCCTTGCTGCTGTTGTTGTTTCAAGAGGCTGGGGTCTGGGCCTGGCTCGTGTGTTGGGCAGTCACTGCGCTTCTGATTCTGTTGCTGCAGTTCGTGGCGCCACGCTGGCTGATGCCGCTCTTCATCAAGTTCACGCCGCTCGAGGAAGGCAGTCTGCGCAGTCGCATCATGGAGTACGCGCACTCGGTGACGTTCCCGGTGCAGAACCTGTTCGTGGTGGATGGCTCGCGGCGCTCGAGCAAGGCCAACGCCTTCTTTGCAGGGTTTGGCAGCAATCGCCGCATCGGGCTGTTCGATACGCTTATCGAGCGGCACTCTACCGAAGAAATCGTGGCCATCGTGGCGCACGAGGTGGGGCACTACAAAAAGCGCCATGTGATCCAGGGCATGTTCTGGAGCATCGCGCAGCTGGGCCTCGTGTTTTTCGTATTTGGAACATTCATGCAAAAGGAGGCGCTGTTCGAGGCCTTCCGCATGAGCACCCCGTCTGACTACGCAGGGCTATTTCTGTGCACGCTCTTGTACGAACCGCTGGGATTGCTTTTCGGAGTGTTCATGCTGGCTCGCTCACGCCGCCATGAGTACGAAGCAGACGCCTTCGCTGCACAGACAACAGGCAGTGCAGACGCACTCGCGGCGGGGCTCAAAAAGCTCGCAACCGATAGCCTGAGCAATCTGACGCCGCATCCGTTTTACGTGCGCTTGCACTACACGCACCCGCCCTTGGTGGAACGCATCGCCGCGCTGCGCGCCAGTGCGCCGGCACGCTGACACACGCGCGATTCGCGTAGGAGCACGCTCGAACGCAGCTTTTGGAGCGTTGATAGGAGCGGCACGCAGTCTAATCGGGTGCAGCTCATCCAGCTTTCGATATCAGGAGTGTGGCAGGGGAGAGCGACTAGCTGGTTTCGGCGTAGCGCCACGGCTGCAAGTGTCGGCCGAGACGCTCGAGCGCCCAGTCGCTGAGCTTGCCGCACAGTGCAAATAAGAACAGCGCGGCGATGATGAGCTCGGGCCGACTCGTGGTTTGTCCGTCGACCATCAGGTAGCCGAGCCCTTTACTGGCGCCCATGAGTTCGGCGGCCACAACGAACATCCAGCCGAGGCCCAGACCGCTGCGGAGTCCGGTCAGATATGAAGGCAGCGCGGCAGGTAGCAAGACGCTGCGCGCCAAGCGAAAGCCGCTGTACTCAAACACATGGGCGACCTCGAGCAGACGTGGGTCGATGGCGTGAATGCCGCTCATGAGATTGAGGTAGACGGGAAAGAACACGCCGACGCCGATCAAGGCCACCTTGGAGCTTTCCTTTATGCCCAACCAAAGCAAAAAGAGCGGCACCCAGGCCAGCGACGGAATACTGCGCAGTGCCTGCAGCAAAGGGTCGAGCAAGCCATGCAGAAAGCGGCTGCGCCCCGTGAGCACGCCGAAGAGAGTGCCTAGCCATGCACCCAGGCTGAAGCCCAACAGTACGCGTAAGATCGTCGCCGAGAGGTGTGCCATGAGGCTGCCGTCACGCTGCAACGAAAGCAGACTCTCGCCGGCGGCGCTCGGCGGCGGCAGCAGGTTAGCGCTGACGAGGCCTAGGCGCGCCGCAAGTTCCCAGCTGCCCAGTAGGCAAACCGGCAGCACGAGGCCGATGGAGCCTAAGCGCTGCGTACTCATCGAGTGAGGTCGGCCGAGAAGCTTGAGTCGACAAGTGCTGTGGCCACCGCAGACACGTCTGCTTCTGGCTTGATCACGGCGCTACGCTTGAGCACATCGCCTGCTGCTAGAATGGCCTGCTTCTGCACGTCGCCGATGCCCGAGGACGTGATGTCGGTGCGCTTGAGCACAAGCGTCGCTACGGCGTCCTTGAGGCCGGCTTCCTTGATCAACGAGGCCTGAAGCTCGTCTGGATGAGCGAGCGCATGGGCCCGTGCGCGCTCGTAGGCGTCGATGACCTTCTTGACGTACTGCGGATATTTGGCAGCGAAGTCTTCGCGCACATTGAGCACGCCGTAAGTATTCCAGTCGGGGCTGCGGAAGAAGAGCTTCGCGCCGCTGTCGAGCTCGAGCGTAGCCATCAGCGGGTCGAGGCCGGCCCAGGCATCCACATCGCCGCGCTCGAGTGCGGCCTTACCATCCGCGTGCTGGAGCGGAATCAGTTCGATGTCTTTCTCGCTGAGGTTCTTGGAGTCGAGCGCCCGTAGCAGAAACACAAAGGGGTCGGTGCCGCGTGTGGCCGCGACCTTCTTGCCGCGGAGATCCTCGATGCTCTGAATGCCAGAGTTCGCACGAGTCACGAGCGCAGTCCATTCGGGCTTGGAGTACACGTACACGGAGCGAATCGGATTGCCGTTGGCGCGTGCAAGCAGAGCAGCGGCGCCCGCGGTGGAGCCAAAATCGACACTGCTGGAGTTGAGGAATTCGAGCGCCTTGTTCGAGCCCAGGCTTTTTACCCACTCCACCTTGATGCCGTCCTCGCGCAAGGCCTCTTCGAGGAACCCCTTGTCCTTGAGCAAGAGTCCCACGGGGTTGTAGGTGGCGTAGTCGAGCCGCAGGGATTCAGGCCTTCCTTCCTTGGTGCAGGCGGTGAACAGCAGCGTTGCGATGGTCGCTCGCAGTAAGAGAGAAAGCATCGGAGATAGTAGAGTAGAGCGTTGGGTCATGGTTCCTCGATCGGGATGGAGACGGGGTCTACAAGACGGTAAGGTGTGGTTGCGCGTGCAGGCTGCGGTAGAGCTTCCGCTCGCAGTGCTTGCATAATCTGGCGTCGAACGGCGGCGAAGGCCGCGCTCGTGCGATCGCGTGGTCGAGCAAGGTCGACTACAAACTCGTGCGTGATGGCACCAGGTCGCCCCGACATCACAACGATGCGGTTCGCAAGGAATACGGCTTCCTCGATGTCGTGGGTCACGAGCAGCAGCGTGGTGTGGCCAAACCCGAGGATGCGCAGGATTTCCTCCTGCAGCAGGACCTTGGTCAGAGCATCGAGCGCGCCGAAAGGTTCGTCGAGCAGCAATACGCGCGGTTGTGCGGCGAGCGCCCGTGCCAAGGCAGCGCGTTGTGCCATGCCGCCGGAGAGCTGGTGGGGGTAGGCACGCTCAAAACCTGACAGGCCGACCAGGGCGATGTGATCTAGGACGATGCTCGCCTCTTGCTTGCGGTCTCTGGCGCGTACGCCAAAGGCAACGTTTTCGGCCACCGTGAGCCAAGGCATCAAGCGATGCTCTTGAAACAACAGACCTCGGTCGAAGCCAGGTTTTTGATGCGTGACGTCGGCGCCCGCTAAATCGACGCGACCCTGATGCTCGCGTTCGAGGCCGGCTGCGATGCGCAGCAACGTACTCTTACCACAGCCACTGGTGCCGACGACGACGACGATTTCGCCTTGCTCGAGATGCAGGTCGACAGTCCGTAGGCCTGCGCCACGGGCGCGCTCGCCGGTGTCGAAGAGCTTGGAGACTCTTCGTAAACTCAGTAGGGGCGGGTTCGCGGTCATGGGTCAGGCCTCCTCAACGCCGAAGCGCGCGCACAGCGCCCGTGCCAGCGCATCGAGTAGAAAGCCCAAGCTGCCGATGACCAGGATCATCGCCATCAATTCTGAGTAGGCCAGGCGATCGCGCGTATCGAGGATGTAGTAGCCGAGGCCGGCGCTGACACCGAGCATCTCGCAAGGAACGAGCACGATCCATAGCGCACCGATGGCGAGTCGTGTGCCTGTGAGGACATGGCTCAGCACGCCTGGGACTACGATATGCCGCAGCAACTCGCTGCGTGTTGCGCTCAAACTGGCTCCGAGCTCCATCAGACGTGGGTCGAGTGCCTTTACGCCTGCGGCGGTACTCAGCACGACCGGCCACACGGCGACGAAGCTCAGCAGGTAATAGATGGGTTGGTCTCCCACGCCAAAGGCCATCACAGCCATCGGCATGAGTGAGAGTGGCGAAATCATTCGCAGGAACTGGAAGGCCGCCGAGGTAGTCGAAGCCACGTGCTGAAAGCTTCCGACCAGGAGGCCGAGCGGAATGCCTATCGTGAGTGCGGCGCCGAGACCGATGCCAATCCGCCGCAGGCTTACAAACAGGTGTCGAGCGAGCTCGGGACCTGTCAGCAGTTCGTACAGGCTTGCCAGTGCGGGTGAAGGTGCAAAGCGAGGCGCCATGGCTCCCGTTTCGACACTGCCGCGTGTCACAAGCCACCAGAACACAAAAAGCAGTAAGAGTCCCGCGGTAGGCAAAGCCAGGCGAGCTGTATCCGAGGGGCGCGAAGCTTTCGAGTCGAGGTTCACGTTGCGGTGATAAATTCGGTGCGTGTCAACGAATCTGGAAAGCCGAAGGCCTTGAGTCCACCGAGGCGTTCCAGTGCTTTCTTGACGAAGCGGTTGTCGACCAGTTCGCGGGCGGCCTGCTTCGGCTCGAGTTTCTGCAGAAAGCTCGCGTCTCCCTCGACCTGAGTAATCTGCATGCTTGCAATCAGCTTCTCAGTGTAACTCACAAACGGATAGGGCTGGAAATCGATGCGCTGCACGTCCCAGTCTTTGTGCAAGAGAGCGCGCCCGGCGAGGTACGTTGCGCGGTCTGCGGCCGGAGGCGCGAGGACCTTACTCAAGACCTCCACGCTGTGAGGCGTGTAGTGATTCTTGCCTTCCTTCGACAGAATGCGCGCGGTCTCGCTGCGGTTGCGTTTCGCCCAGTGCTGGGCCTCCACGAGTGCGCTGACCACTTTTTCTGACCACTCTGGGCGCTGCTGTAGATCGCGCTCGTGCATGAATACTACGCAGCAGGCGTGATCCTTCCAGATGTCGCCCGTGAAGCGCAGCACCTTGCCGATCTTGAGTGCTTCAGCGGCTGCGTTGAACGGCTCGGCCACGATGTAGCCAGCGATTTGGCCCGAGGCGAGCGCAGGTGGCATGTCCGAGGGAGCCATCACCACGAGCTTGACCTCCTTGGGGCCTACGCTGTCACCGCGCAATACGGGCTTGAGCCCGTGGGCTCTGAGCAGGTCCTGCAGCACGATATTGTGGATCGAGTACCAGAAAGGTACGGCGACGGTCTTGCCAGCGAGATCGGCAGGCGTGGAGATGTCGAGTCGCACGGTGAGGGCCGAACCATTGACGTGGTTCCAGGCGACCACCTTGGCCGGGACCTTACTGCCGAAGCGTGCCCAGACTGTCATGGGCGACAGCAAGTGGACCACATTGACTTGGCCTGCGATGAACGCCTCGACGAGCTGCGCCCAAGTCCGAAACATGCGCGGTGGCTCGACCTCGAGGCTGGCCTTGGCGTACAGACCTCGCTCGTGTGCAACCAAGAGAGGTGTGGCGTCTGTGATCGGAAGATATCCGATGCGCACGGGTGCGTTGGGGTCGTCCTTGGCGCGCGCTTCGGCAGCGCGTAAAAGTGGTGTGGCGCCCACGCCGAGCAGCGCCGCAAGTTTGAGCAGATCGCGGCGGGAATGGGTCTTGAGATCATCACACGAGCTGCACATACGGAGACTCCTTGCTGGCAGGCAAACGATTTGGTTCAGCGCTTCGATTTGGGGTGACGAGAGCGTCGAGAATGGAGCGCTTGAGCTCCAGTAGTGCCGTTTCGGACGTAGGCCTGCGCTTGGGGCCAGTGCGCTCGACGTGCCAGCAGCGGACAAGGCGTGCAGGTCGGCCTGACAGTAGCAGTACGCGGTCGGACAGGCGCAGGGCTTCGTCGATGTCGTGGGTGCTCAAGAGAATCGTCGTCTGTTTGCGCTGCGAAGGCGACAGGAGCAGCTGTTGCAGGTCTGAGCGTGTCAGCGCGTCTAGCGCGGCGAACGGTTCGTCGAGCAGCATGACCTGCGGCTTACGTGCGAGGTAGCGCGCGAAGGCTGCGCGCTGGGCCATACCTCCTGAAAGCTGGGCGGGACGTACGTTGCGTGCTTGTTTCAGTCCGACACGCGAGATGGCGTTCGCCACGCGTTCGGCTAGTTCTTGGTGCGAGAGCTTGGGCTGACTCTTGAAATTCAGACCCAAGGCGACGTTTTCTTCGAGCGTAAGCCAGGGCAGAAGGCGTGCCTCTTGGAAGACCATGGCCACTGCCGGAGAAGGCTTGTTTAAGGGCGTTCCCCGTAGCCAAATGCTACCTTCCTGCGGTTTGAGCAGACCGGACAGCACCCGCAGGAGGCTCGATTTGCCGACGCCACTTTGTCCGATCACAGAAACGATCTCGCCCGGCCGTAGCTCGAGCTGAATCTTCGCGAAGACCAAGCCTTGGCCCGACGTCGACCCGTAGCCAAAGCTCAGGCCACGGGCTTCGAGGGTTGGTGCGGCACCTTGGGAAATCATGCGCGCTCCTGTACCGCGTGCCGCACAAGCTCCGCGCGCAGCTGCACCACGCTCGGTGTGACGATCGGAAGAAAGCATGCTTCCCGCCAACGCCGTGCGAAACCTCCGCTACCTGAAAGGTAGGCCCGGCCGCCCTGTGCCATCAGTTCGAGTCCGACACTCGCGGTGGCAACCTCGATCAAGCGTAGGCGCAACGCAAACAAGCATGCAGGCGACGTCGCAAATTGGCCTTGCTGTAGGCCGTTCGTCAGCTCGCGAACGCCAAGCTCAAGCCAGCGCTCCTGCTCGAGGCGCGAGTTGGCGAGTACGCTGCGCGCTGAGCCCGTCACTCGCCGTGTATGGTTCAGGCTCGCGCGCGCCAAGCCCACGGCGAGCGCCGTCTGGAAGGCCAAGAATGTGGGCCGCACGGCGCTGAGAAATTGAGGGGCGTTTGGATGCAACATAAAGGACTCGCCGAGCTCCACCTCGTGAAGCGTGAGCGCTGCCGTGTTGCTGCTCCTGAGTCCAATCAGCGCGAGGTCATCGCTGCGCACGAGGCCGCGAACCGTCTGCGGCACGGCGAAGATCGATGGCGCGCGCGAGGCGCCGTGGTCGACCGCGCAGGCCACGATGAAGCCCTGTTTGCGAAGGTTGGTGACCCAGGGCAAATGACCCGAGAGCTGAAAGCCCGATGCGACAGCCTCTGCGTTCACCTGAAGCTCCTCGACGCCCGAAAGAAATTTCATGGCATTCGAGAGCCCGCTGGCCCCTGCGAGCTTGCCCGTTAGGAGGTCCGGTAGGAGCGCGGCGCGCAAATCGTGATCCGGCATGTGGAGTAGGTACTCAATGAAGGTGCGCTGCCCCCAAAGTACAAACGCAGCCGTCAGCGAGTGCTCAGCGACGGCAGCGATAAGCTCGACGACATCCGCCGCAGATCCGTTGCTGCCGCCCCAGTGCGCGGGGACGCCCACGCCGAAAGCTTGCGCCGCAGCCAGACGCGGAATGATATCTTCTGCGGAGGCTGGGCTGCAGTCGAGAGCGTCTGCGTAGACCGTAAGCCAGTCGTGTAGTGAGGAGTCGAGCATGGGGGGCTATATTCCGGTTTCGGTGCGCGGCCGACGCGCACGGCTAAGCAAGACACGGGCCTAACCCGCGAGGGTCTCGGGATCTTGCTGCCAGCGGTGTTCGTGCAGCTCTGGATTGAGAGGCGGTTGTCCGAGGTTGTTGGCGAAGTTGCAGAGGGTTGCGAGACTGACTCCGAGCACCACTTGCAGTGCGCTCGATGCGTCGTAACCGCCTGCGTAGAACGCCTCCAAGTCAGGTGTGGCCACGTTTCCCCTGTGACTAATCACGGCCCGCACGAAGCGAGCCAGGATCTCCAACCGGGAATTCTCCAGGGCGCGCCCTTCTCGTATGTCTGCAAGCTGTGAGGGCACCATCTTCACAAGCTTTTGGGAGATGGCGGTGTGGCCCGCGACGCAGAATGCGCAGCCGTGGGTTCTGGCTGCTACGAGCTGCACAACTTCGCGCTCTTCAAGTGTCAGCGAGCCCTTGGCATTGAGCTTGGAGAGCGTCAGATAGGCTTCCAGCGCCTCGGGCGCGTGGGCCAGCGTTGCAAGAAGATTGGAAAGGTAGCCATTGGTTTGAACCGCCTGCCGAAGTAGGGGCTGTGCCGCAGCGGGAGCTGAATCGAGATCATGGAGCGGAATACGCGTCATGGTGCTACTCCTGTCAGGCATCCAATCGAAAGTGCGATGGGTGCCTGCCTTGCTGCCCGATACTGCGCGCGAGGCGTAGCCGATGCCATGTCTGCAAATCTGTAATTTCTGCTCGATCGTCTGACTATGCGCGACAGTCTCAGCCTACTCGATTGGTTCCTGGCGAGTCTCGAACTCGAGGCCACGATATTTCATCGCGGCCAGTACTGCGGACGTTTTCGCGCTTCGACCTCTGGTCTTGGGCGCGCCACGTTTCACTTGGTGGCGCGCGGGAGTTGTTGGTTTCATCGGCCCGGGCATGCACCCGTCGCCTTGCAAGCAGGTGACTCCGTGTTCTTGCTGCGCGATGGCCAGCACGCGCTGAGTTTCGAAGAGCACGTCTCGTTTGGTTCAGGCGAGCTCGTGCGTTTTGGGGAACTCCAAGCCATGCAGGCCATGGACGCGAACGAACCCAGCTCGGTGGGGCTCGTGTGCGGCTTCTTCGACTTCAAGCCTGGTCTCAGTGCGATGATTGCCGAAGCCTTGCCGCAGCAGCTGTTGATTCGCAGCGGAGACGCGGAGATGGCTGCGATTCGCGGTGTAGTCGAGCTGATTGTTGCGGAGAGCGTAGCTGCAGGGGCTCTGTCGGCCGTGCTTGTGCAGCGCCTTACGGGGGTGCTCTTCATCTACGTCGTACGCCAACTGGCCTCTCGTGAAGGGCTTTCGCTCGGCGTGCTCGACACGGCTCGACACCACGATCTTGCGCGGGTTCTTCAGGGCTTGATCGCGGAGCCCAGTCGAGCCTGGTCTCTCGAAGAGATGGCTCGCGTGTGCGGCATGTCGCGTGCGACCTTCTTCAAGCACTTCCGCGAAGTGGCAGGCTGTTCACCCGTTGCATTTCTGCTCGCGCTGCGCGTGCATCTGGCAGCACAAAAGTTGCAGCGAGGTGAGACCGTGGAGAGGGTCGCGGAGGAGGTGGGCTATCACTCCGCGGCAGCCTTCGCGCGCGCTTTCAAGCGCGTCACGGGAAGAATGCCCGGTGGCTATCGTCGCGCGAGCCAAGAAAAAGAAGCTGTCAGCCCGAGCGTGGCCGGCCGCGAGCGACAGGATCAGAGACTGAAGGCGTTCACACGATGAAGTGTGTGCCGATGCCGAGCTGACGCGTCTCGAGCTTCACATTGCGCTCACTCAGGAACCAACGCCCGCGCTCGAAACGAAAGCGGTCGTGGTAGCGCCCGACCAAGAACAGTCTGCTCGCACCAGCTTCGAGATGGGCCTCGCCCACGTCGCTTATGGTTTCGTACAAAGCCAACGACGTGATGGCCTTGACGGTGCCGTTTTGCTGCGGCTCGTAGGCGTACAGGACGCCGTGCCTAAACCACTTGGCATGGTTTACGTGGTGTTTGGGGAGCAGCTCAAAGAGTGCAGCGAGCCCAGCTTGATCGTGCTCGAGCCACGTCATCTCCTTGCGGATCTCGGGGCTGTAGGTGGTGATGTGGTAGCGCAGGTCAGAGGTCGTGTTTTCCAGCCAGGCACCGAAGTGTCCGGCGTCGAGCTGGAGAATTCCTCGGTAGATGGTTTCCTTGATCTCGGTGCGAAACTGGGCCGCTTGAAAGGCTTCGGTTTGAGTCATGTCTCTGCTCCAGACGTCTGGAGAATGCTGAGGGCGCGCGGGCGTGGGGTCTCGCGGCCTTGAATCTCGAACGGTGCGCGTGCGTCGCGCTGCATGCGCCGTGACCACTCGGCGTAGTAGTGGCGCAGGCCGGCTTCGTCGTGGATGGACGAGTCTTCAATGCGACCTTGCAGAACATGCAGGCTCTCGCTGCCGCGCCGCATGCCGAGCCCCTGACTGACTACGCCCAGTAAGTCTTCGGGCAGATTGCGACCAAAGGGACCCCAGATGGTGTTGTGATCGCGGACGCGCTTTGCGCGTTGTTCGGACGTGTCACTACGCAGGCCCACGCCTCGGAATTCGATGAGAACCTTGTCCACGTCGATAGGCGTCATGGTGTCGATGCGCAGGGCCGAACCACGCAGGTTGATGGCGATGCCTGGGAACAGATCGAGCAGTTTCCAGCCGTTTTCTGCAAGACCTGGGAACGAGGCCGACTGTCGGCTCTCCGCGAGAGCCACCTGCTTCGCTTCATAGGCTGTGTACTGCACCGTCATAGAGCTCACGGTGACATGTCCATTGTCGAAGGCGTCGTAGCGGCGGTCGTAGTAGCCCGCCTGCTGCATGCTGGTCACCTTGTTAAAGTGGTGCATGTAGTCGTGATAGAATTCGCTGTTGGTCTCGTGCCACAACTTGTAGTTTGTCTGCACCACCGCCTTGTGGTGATGAAACACCTCGAGCGGTTCAGCCGTGAGATGCGGGCCAATGGCGTCAAATGCTTTGCCGATATGCTCTTCGAGTGGCACGGGGCTTGGATCGAGGTTGAGCCAGACGAAGCCGCCATAGCCCACCTCGCAGGCAATCTCCCTGAGCTGAGCCTCGGCGCACTCCAAGCGGTCTTGATAGCCCGCCTTGCGCCGCGGGATCGAGGTGCACTGGCCCTGAGCATTGAACTGCCAGGCGTGGAACATACAGGTGATGTGCTTGGGGCCGCCAGATGGGCTCGATGTGCCGAGGTTGCCCGCAGGTTCGCGCAGCAGCAAGGCGCCCCGATGCGGACATACGTTCAAGAACGCGCGCACCTTGAGGTCTTCGCCGCGTACGATGAGGATGGGCTCACGCGCGATGACCGTGGTTCGATAGTCGAGCGCTTCGGGCAGCTCGCTCTCGTGCACGGCTAGCAGCCAGGTTTTGCGCCAGATCTTCGTGAGCTCTTCTTCAAACAGGCCCTTGTCTGTGTAGATCGCGCTGTCGACGTAGGGGATTTTGGGGCTGCCCAGGCGCTGGCGCCAGGGGCGTTGATCTTGTCCAGTCATGTCTGACCTCCAATCTTCGATGGGTTCTTCGAGCGTCACGCACCGTGCGTGGCGGCTCCTGAAATAAATCGTGCGCCATCGAGCGGATGGGTCTCCGCACCGGCGCTTAAGGCTGCCGTGCCCAGGTTGTCGCGCGTGTGACCGAGCACCGCGTCCAAGAGTCGCGCGCAGAGCCTGCCCACTTCCGGCATCTCACGGGATCGCGCGCGCGGCAGGTCGATGCGCACGTCTTCGAGTACGCGTCCCTCATCGAACACCAGCACGCGGTCTCCGAGCAAGACTGCTTCCTCGACGTCGTGGGTCACCAGCACGGACGTGAAGCCATGGTGCTGCCACAGCGACTCTACAAGGCGTTGGGCACCCACGCGCGTGAGCGCATCGAGCGCACCAAATGGCTCGTCGAGCAACATCACGCTCGGCTGGTGTACGAGTGCGCGCGCCAGGGATACGCGCTGGCGTTGGCCTCCCGACAGGACTCCAGGATATTCAGTTGCACGATCACTGAGCCCGACCTGCTCGAGCACTTTCAGCCCCCGTGCGTACTCGGCCTTGGGCAGCCCTATCATTACGTTATCGAGCACACTCCGCCACGGCAGCAGACGTGGTTCTTGAAACACCACTTTGACGCCATCGGAGACGTCGCTACCTGCGGCATTGCGGATATGCGCGCTGCCCTGACTCGGAACGTCCAGGCCCGACAGGATTCTGAGTAAGGTGCTCTTGCCGGAGCCGCTGCGGCCGACGATGGTCACGAACTCGGAAGGTTCGATTTGTAGGTCGATTCCGCGCAGGGCAGGGCGGACGCCGAATTCCTTGTGCAGCGCCTGTAGGCTGATGCCTGCGCCGCGGGCTTCTCTTGTTTCGGTCATGATCTACTCCGCGTCCATTCGCTGCATGCGAGGTTGCCAGGGAAGAAGCGCGCGCTCTGCAGCGCGGGCGGCGACGTCGGCGAGCTTGCCGAGCAGGGCCCAAAGCACGATGGTGAGCACCAGCACGTCCATCTGCATGAACTCGCGGGCATTCAACGCCACGTAACCCAAGCCTGCCTCGGCCCCGATATGTTCGGCCACGATCAACACCAACCAGGCGAGTCCAAGAGCAAATCGCAGGCCAACTAGAATCGATGGCAGTGCGCCAGGGAGAATCACCTCGCGGTACAGCGTGAGACCACGCAGGTTGTAGACGTGGGCCATCTCGATCAGCTGCGGGTCCACACTGCGCACGCCGTGGAAGGTGTTGAGGTAAACCGGGAACAATACGGTGATGGCGACGATGAACAGCTTGGCTGTCTCACCAAGGCCAAACCAGAGAATCACCAGGGGCACCAGGGCCAGGGCTGGCACAGCGCGCAGCATCTGCAGCGGACCATCCAGGACGAGCTGCAGCTTGCGTGACAGACCACTGGCCAGGCCCAACACAAGGCCGAGGCTTGCGCCGATTACGAGCCCAAACAGGGCGCGCAGTGCACTCACGCCCAGGTGTTTGTCGAGCGACCCCTGCCGGAACCCTCGCTCCGCAGCGGACAGCACGTCGAGCGGTGCGGGCAGCAGCGTGGCGGAGATGATCCCGAGACGGGACAGCAGCTCCCAGACGAGAACCAGCAGCGTCGGTGCGATCCAAGGCGCAACGCGCCGCGTCCACTTACCGGTCCCCTGACTTAGAACACTCATGGCTTTTTGTAGGCGGCCGTCGGAAGGAAGGCTTCTGAGGTCTTGATGGCGTTCGGGATGACGTCGATTTGATGGAACGTGTCGGCGATTTTTTGCTGCTTTTGGAGGACCTGTTCCGTAATTTCCTGCAGGCCGTAGGGGTGGCGTTTCTCCGTGATCAGCAGTGCTTCGTAGGAGATGCCAGACGATGCGGCGAGGATGGTCGCGGCCTCTTCGGGATGGCCTGCGGCCCACTCGCTCAGGGTCTGATATTCAGCGAGCACTGCTTTGACGATGTCTGTGTGTTTCTCCGCGAACTCGCGACGCACAACGTAGAAGAGATAGTTGTCGACCAGCCCCTCACCATCGCGAAGCACGCGTGCACCCGCGACCTCCGCCGCGGCCAGGAAGGGATCCCAGATTACCCATGCGTCGATACGGCCGCCCTCGAAGGCTGCTCGCGCATCTGCGGGTGCGAGCGATGTGAGCTGAATGTCTGCCAAGGTCAGCTTGGCTTCTTCGAGCGCGCGCAGCAGCAAGTAGTGCACGTTGGAGCCGCGGTTGAGTGCGACACGCTTGCCCTTTAAATCCGCGACCGTTTTGATCTTGGAGTCCTTCGGCACCACGATGGCTTCGGCCTTGGGTGCGGGCGGATCGGCCGCGACGTACACGAACGGTACGCCACCTGACTGCGCGAACACGGGAGGGGTTTCCCCCACGTAGCCCAGGTCTACGGCCCCTGCGCGCACCGCTTCGAGCAGCGCTGGGCCCGACGGAAACTCTATCCATTCGGCTCGGCTGTTGACGGCGGCAAGGCTCTTCACCAGGTTTTCATCGCGCCCTTTCAGCAGAAATGGCGGACCTATTTTCTGAAAGCCCAGGCGTATCGGCGTCAGTTCTTTGGGCTGAGGCACACTAGGAGCATCGCTCGCGTGGGCCTTATCCGCTTGGGGCTCGGCAGTTTGTCCAGACGTGCACCCTACAAAAAGCATGGTTAGGAGCAGCACTGCAGTGCGCCGTGAGAATGAGATGGATCGCATGACTTTGGCCTTTTTAGTGGAACGACAGAGATCAGAAGAGCGCTTGGAGCCGCGCGCCGACGAGGTTCTCGCTGCGCAGCTTTTGTGCGCCCTGAGCCGCCGTGAACTGCGTGTGCTCGAAGTTGAGCATCAGGCGTACGACATCCGTCGGGATCCAGTTGAGACCGCCGCCGTATGCCGTGGCGCTCTTGGCTGCGACATTCGGATTGGCGAAGGTGGGGAAGAGCTGGCTGTCGTAGTCGATGTGCTCGAAGCGTCCGACCAGCTCGAACGCGCCAAGGCTGCCGGTGGACAAATCGAACGGACGCTTGGGCGAGACGATGTCGAGCAGCAGGGCCTTCTCGCCCGTGAGCACCAGTGAGCCCACGGCGTGATAGGCGTGATGGGTGACGGTCTTGGTGGTCGAGCCCGTGCTCAGACGCTCTGTGGCCCTTATGTACTCGGCGTACACGCTGAGCGGTCCGGCAACGTAGGAGGCCTGCGGCACCAGGCGCACCACGCGTCCGTTGGCGAATGCGGTGGCGGTCGGATCGGTCGGATTGACCACGGTAGAGAAGAACGTGCGGCCACCCAGTGTGCGCGCATTGCCCGTCAGCGGATTGGCTGCGTTGCCTCTGTGTACGCCGTAGCTGCCGCCGAAGCCCAGGCCGAGGCCTGCCAATAGCGGGAGATCTAGGCTTGCGAAAGGGCGCAAAAAGACGCGTCCGATGCCGTCCTTGCCGGAATCTTGATCGACTTCGTAGTGCTGGTTGGCAGGGGCGCCATTGCTCAGCATGGCGGAGTATTCGAAGACTTTATTGTCGGTTGCGCCCCAGAGCATCGGACCGAACTCGGAGATAGGCAGCAGCGTGGAGGCGAGGCCGTGCTCGAGCAGCACGATCTTGAGCGGCAGCGTGGCGCGCTCGAGGGAAAGCGGAGACAACACCTTGCCGACGCGCAGGTGCAGAAGCTTGTGCGCCTGGACATCGAGCCAGGCATTGACGACGGTCACGCTCTTGTCCGCGAAGCCGACGATGAGCTTGCCCGTTACGTTCTTGTAGAGCGTGGCGCTGAAAATCGGGCCAAAAAAGCGTGGGTAAAACGCATCGCCATTCTTGGGCAGGTTGTTGTTGAGCGTGGCCTTACCATCGAACATGAAGGGAAAGCGAATGTTGAAGCCGAAGCGTCCGTCCGCGGTTTGCGCGTTGAAGCCCTTGGGGCCCAGGGTCACGAGAGCGGGAGGCGGCGCGGCAAGGGGCGCGACCACTTTCGCTGCGCTCGTCGCGATGGGCTCGGGTTGCGCGGCAGAAGCAGGTGTAGCGCCGAGGCTTACTTGGACCTGCGACGGCGGAATGTCCTGGGTACGAGAATCCGTCGCGAAATTAGGCGAAGATTCGGCGCCTGTGGCCTGGGCCGGTGCTGGATTCGACTCCGCTTGTACCGCTTGAGCCACGGTAGGAGTTGGCTCGGGTGCGGAGTCTGGCGTGGCCTCTTGGGCGAGCGCCCGACTGCTCATAAGCATCAGAAGACTAAGTGCCCTGACGGATCGCATTCTGCTTCCTCTGTTGGTAGTGCCCTTTTGGCGACTAAGAGCAGGGTGCGTGCCAACCTCCGTAAGGCAGGTCTGAGTGCGTGTTTGTCCTCTGTTCTGCTGATGAAGACGACTCGGCTGCTGCTCTTGCAGCAGTCGAGCAGCAGACTCTGTGCAAATCGCAGCGATCGAGTCGGACGGTCAGTCTATGTCAGGGCGTAGCAGTCGGCGCGTGCAGCTCCGACGCGCGCAGCCAGCACTCAGCGCACGAGCAAGCCGACACCAGGATGCGTGTAAGGCGGTGCGCCAAAGCGCGAGGGATCGACGCTGAGCTTGGCTGCCAGGGTGAGCACATGGCGCTCGGCGGCCTGGGCGCGCTCGGTGTCTGCTTGTGCAGCGTCTGCTGGCTCGGCATCCGCCAGTTCTTCGGCGTAGCGGAAATCGCTGGCGCGCTCTTCTGGCAAACGTTCCCCGAAGTCGAGCTCGGTTTTACCCTCCGCGTGGACATAGGCGCGCAGGAGCTCGCCTCGCTCGGCCACTGCGAAGACGATGCCTGACACGGCGGCGTCGGTTCCGAACAGGCACACGCGGCACTGCAGGGTTTGGCTCAGACCACCGAGTACGCTGCGCAGCTCGTCGAGGCTGCGTGTGCGCGGGGCATAGCCGAGTGCCAACACCTGACCGTCTTGTTCGGGCGTAAGGTACACGCCGCGTGGACTTACCTTGCCGTTTGCGCAGTCGACGCCGCGTGTCCAGCTGCACAAGTCTGCGCGCCGGCCGGCAAAGCGCGTGTCCACGGCTTGCAGCGCATTGAGGGCTTGTGCGGGTTCGCTCGCGCGCATCGAGAGCCACTGCGCATCGGGTCCGAACGGGCAAGGCGGCTCAGCTCCGCGAGGCAGCGGGGGCGAGATGCGCTCGGTCAGCCAGCGCAGCGAAAACCAGCTCATGTCTGTCTCGTGGCTGACAGGACGCATGGACTCGTTGCCGCTGCGTGTGATGCTGGCGAGCGAGCTAAACGAGAGCACTGCATCTCGCAGTGGGTGTTCGCTGTCTTGGGCCTTTTCGTGCGCGCTGCCGGCTGCGGCGCGCTCGCGACGGGCCATGGCGTAGCGAACCATGTGGCTCACGTCGGCGGCTGTGACTCGCAGCTCGTGGCGCGCCAGGTACTCGGCAATCGCCGCGCGTATCTCGCGCGCCGTCTGAAACCTGACTTCTCGATCCCTGGCCAACATCTTCTGCAGCAGCGCATCGAGCTCGGTATCGACACCTGGGCGCAGGCCGTGCAGCGCCGGCACCTCGGTCTTCTGAACGTTCTTCACGGTGGCGTAGTCCGTGTCGGCTAAAAACAGGCGCCTACCTGCGAGGGCCTCCCACAGCACGACCCCCAGCGAGAACAAGTCGGCACGCGCATCGACCGCTTGCCCCAGCGCGGCCTCGGGCGAGAGATAGCCGTACTTGCCCTTCACCACGCCGGGATCCGTGGCCTCGAGCTGCGTCGTGGCTTTGGCCAGGCCGAAGTCCATCAGCTTCACTTCGCCGCTCTTGGTGAGCATCACGTTCGGCGGAGAGACGTCGCGATGGACGATGTTGAGCTGCGCGCCGCGCTCATCGCACAGCTCGTGTGCGTGGCCTAGCGCGCTGCACAGCTCCATCACGATGAAGAGCGCTTCTCGAATGCCGGGGCGTCGCTTGTGCTTCTGCAGCTGGTCGAGCAGGCTCTTGAGGTCGAGGCCATCGACGAGCTCCATCACGATGAAGTAGCTGCCGTCGGCCGCCCCCACATCGAAGACACGCACGATGTTCGGGTGGTTGAGGCGCACGCCGATACGGGCTTCATCGAGGAACATGCGGGCGAAGCGCTCGTTGTGCGCAAGGTTCGGGAGAACGCGCTTGAGGGCGACGGGATTACCGGCCCTCTCCCCGTGCAGCGCCTCGCCCAGAAAGACCTCTGCCATGCCCCCTGTCTCGAGGAGGCGTGTCACGCGGTAACGTTGTTCTTCAAAGCTCTCTGGCATCGTCGCGACAGATCTCGTTGCTGGGCGTGCATGTATCATATGCGCGCAAAGAGAACTCATGCGGGATAGGCGTGGCTACGCGCTCCAGCGTTTCGGGCGCGGCGTCCAAGGCGCCCTTGGGCTCTCTGAAAACTCGCGCTTTTCTCGCTTACCGCAGCGGCGTGGTTTGCCCCGGGCTGAGGAAAGTTACAACCATACTGCGTGTTATGTCGCCCAGACATATCCGGATACTAATCCAGACATGGCCGTAGATCGTCCAGATATGTATTAAATTGGCCAAGACATGAATGAGGAAATTCCAGGCGGGTTGCATCGTGTATCGCCATTCAAATGGCGATGTGTGACAAGGAGTTGTGCCCCTACAAGCGCGGAAGACGCGCAGCCCCGTATTCGAAGGAGTCGTGTGTGCGTCCCTATAGGTAGGCGCTAAGAGCGTCGCCCAGTGAGTAGAGGACGACTTCCTGGCAACCTACTGCTTCAGGGAGATCAGGCGCGGCACGGCTCGCACGTGCCGGGGCTCGCCGCCTATGCTGCGTCGAAGCCTGCAGCGGAGGTGGAGCGCGCCATCGAGCCCAAAATCGAGCCCACTTTCTCGATATCTCGATCTCGCGGAGTAGCGGGGGTACCGAGCGCGCTAGGACTCTTCGAGCTCCTGCGTTCGGAGCAAGATGCTCCCGTCGGAGACGGAGATGACTTGCTCGTCTTTGTTCGCGACGCGGCGAATATCCAGCACGGGCTTGGCCTCTCGGTAGTGGTGTTTGACGGAGGTTCCATCGTCGATCTTCTTGCCGAGCAGGAGGTGGTTGCCCTGGCTCTCGGCAGGCAAGCGCGCGTCCTTTCGCCAATCGAGGAAGCCTACGATGCGAGCTGACTGAAAGTGGATTTCCAGCAGCACTCGCTGGTCTCGGATCGCAGGGAAATAGAATTGCCCGGGAGCGAAGAGGGGTTCGTACGGTGCGATCACGACAGCGTCGTCCCACAGGGGCACCTTGACGCGATAGTAGTCGAGGGATGTGTCGTCGTCCTTGTTGGCCTGGTAGGTCCCCTGATCCTCTTCGCCGATCTCGCTGACGACCATGCCTTCAACGAAGATGGGCCAGTGAGGCACTTCGAACGAACCCATCCGCGGCGCGGTATCGCTCGCGCGCTCAAGCTCCGCGTGGAGGCTGCCCTCATACGTGTTGGCGTCGTCGTCTAAGCTGTCTACGGGGTTCTGGTTCGTGGCGCGCAGGTCGGCGTGCAGTCGGCGCATCCAGTGAGCTTCCCCGGCTTGCAGAGCGTGGGCGCTCCACTTGGCCCCGAAGGCGTAGGTGAAGCCCGGTCGCACGTTGCCACGTGGGAAGCGCGAGAAAGCCACGTGCAGCTCTCGATCTGGAGAGATGCTGCGATCCTTCTCCAGCGAGGCCCGCGCGTCGAGATCGGAAGCTATCGCGGAGCGCATGAGAAAGTCACTGCGGACGCCGGAGACGCTGTCGGTCGCATCGATACTCTTGACCTTGGTGGCCGCCAGGGTCGAACCGTTGAGTACGCGAGGGGTCGCGCGGGAGCGGACCGGAAAGAACACGCGCAGGGAGGCTGTTTCGTCCGGTCTCAGGTCGTCTCCCTTGCCGAGTGGAATGCGGTTCGACCCGAGCCGGTATTCGAGCTTTTCGGCGTCGTACTGCAGATAGCCTCCCTCCGTGTAGGTGAGCCATCGCGTGAAGTCGTAGAAGGACGCACGCAGGTCGCCCGCGTCCAAGCCCAGGCAGATCACGGGCCGCACCTCGTTCAAGAAGGGCCACTCGTACTTCAGCTCGACGCCCTCTGGCAGATTGGCCCCGAACATGTCGGCGAGGGTCTTGTCGCAATACAGGGCGCACGGTCTGTGCTGGGCCCAAAGAACGGCGAGCTTGTCGGCGAAGCGCACATTGTAGCGCCGCTGCATGATAGGGGAGCCAGAAAGGTCCTCGAAGGCCCGCTCCGAAAGCTCGCGGGTTGTCACCAGGCCCTTGAGCACGACGGGCGCGACGACCCCCGCCTCGTCATCGTACAGGGGCTCCAGGTTCAAGGTCGCCTCGATCAGATCGTTCTCTACGAAAGGTTCCTTGAGCTTGTCCTCCGATGGGTCGCGCAAGCTCACGTGCCACCACGTCACGTCTGCTTCAAAGCCCTGCGCCGTCCAGTCGAAGGCCATCGCCTTGATGTTTCCGCCGGGAACGCTGAAGTCCTTGCCGCCGATCGTGAGTTTCAAGGATGCTCGCAGTCGACTTCGGAGCGTCACGACACGTTCCTCGGCTTCTCGCCCACGTGGATCTCCGTGCGCCGTGGGTTGCAGATCACGAAGAGGGACACGCCGCTGGTGAGGACTCGGCAGTGGGCGAGCACCATCGCCTCTTGGGTGTCGTCGTCGAAGACCTCGTCACAACGCAGGATCTCGAGCCGCCTCTCGTAGAGCCCCACGTTCTCCCTGATTTGCAGGCTGATCTCCGACACCATGGTCTGGACCGTGCCGTAGCCAGTCGTGGAGAGCCCATAGTTTTCGCGAAACGAGCTGCACCCTCTGCGGGCCACGAACATGGCTCGCAGGTTGAGGAGTATGTCCTCGAGCTCCAGGGCGGCAGGACTCTTCATGGGCTCGGGTTTGGCGATGAAGTGCTTTCGAAGGAACATTGCGCGGCTCCTGGTTAGCGCCAAAGGTGATCGTGACGTGGCTTCGAAGAAAGCCGCGTGCGCTCGCTCGCGCTGTAGACGAGCTCATCGTCCGGGGGGCGGTCGTCGCATATCCCGTCCGCGGTCGGGTCCCCGGTGTTTCCCTCAAACAGGATGATCCTCTGGCGTGGGCCGACAAGACTCTCCCAGATGCGTGTGGCCTTTCTCTCTGGATCTCCGCGCCAGGGATAGCGGACATCGAGCGGAATCTCGCCCAGTACGCGGTCATACCCGAGGACCGAGTACCCTTCTCGTGTGGGCGCCGATGTCTTGCTGATGACGGCGCTGGTGCGATGGGGCAGATCGAGCTCGACCTGCAGCGGAAGCCGGAACGGTCTCAGAAGCGGCATCAGCGTGCGCGACAGGCGCGCACGCACGAGATCGTACCAGCGTTCTCCGTGATCGTGGTACTCGTCCGCGGCGAAGAGCCTGACCGCGAAACCCGGCGCGACAGTCTCGAACACGTGCCCCACCACGGCTGTGCCGTCGAGCCGAGATGAGCCCGTCCTCGCTCCAAAGCTCTGGTTGTGCTCAGGCTGAGCCATTCTCCGTACCTCGACGATGAACTCGGGGAAGAGGCTGTGAAACAGCCAGTGCAAGGTGCTCATCGAGGCCGTCCCCAACGCATGAAGCAGCGCCCGCTTGGTGCGGCCCCAGTCCTCGAAGACGAGCCCATCGGTTTCGGGAGAGATGGCACGCGCGTAGTTGTCGAGCAGCTTGTGCTCGAAGAACCGGAAGAATGAGAGCATCCGATCGGGATCGGGACTTGTCTCCAGTATGCCCTGGAAGTAGCTCGGAAGGAGTCCATGGCCGCCCCACAGGCCGATGTTGAGTGTGATGGTGACGTAGTCGCTCGCCGATTGGGCGTCGGGCGCGCTGAAGGAGCCAATGTCGTGGCGGCTCCAAAACTTGACCGACTCCACGAGCGATCGCGCAGAGTGTGAACCCGGATGGCTCTGCAGGAAGGTCCGCTCGCGGGCGTACCCTTGCGCGGCCAAAAGGCGCAACAGGGCGGGTAGATCGAAGTCACGCGCCCGCTGCGTCACGCGTCTCTCGAAGGCCTGGCATGGAAGCGCCGCGGCTTTCATCTAGCCTCTCCTGTGCTGCTGCGGGCTCGCCTCGGCTTCGAGGTCTGCGAAACCGTCGAGGTCCGTGCGATAGAGCTGGCTCAGGAGGCTCCACTCCAGTCCCTCACGCTCCTCCCAGTACGGAGCGAGCTCGCTGACGTGGCCTGACAGCGCGCGAAAGTAGCTGCGAAACAGCGCCGGGAAGTAGAGCACGGGGTCGAAGCTTTCGAGTAGCTTGTTCACATCGTCGGCGACGATGGCCGCCCGCTTGTACGAGCCTTTGGTCGCGAGCGCCTGAAAGACGCGCAGCTTGGCGCAGAGCGCGACGAAGTGAGGGGAGACATCGAGTGAGACGGATCTCTCCTCGGGACTCAAGGCTTCGATGGGCGTGAGCTCTCCGCGATCGAGCGGCTCGAGGGGAGCATTCCGCGGAGTGGAAGCCGTTTGGAAATCCGGGGGCTGGTCGCGGCCCGTCCGTGGGTCCTCGTTGTCCGAGGTTGGGAGGGCGCGCAGTTCGTGGACGAACACCACCAAGGAGGACGTCGCACCGGTCAAGTTCCTCTCTGAAAAGAGGGAGAGAAGGTCGTCCGTGCGCGCAAGGCAGGCTTGCTTGAGGGGCTCGGTGAAGGCTTCGTTCCAGCGCCCTTCGAGGGTGGCCGGTGTGCCCCGCGCGCGAAGGTTCTCCGCCATGACGCGAAACAACCACTCGAGCCGCTTGTCGAAGTGCTGCGTGCGCATGCTGAGCGGGCCGATGCTGTCTCCGCGGACTTTCAGGAGGGCCTCGAGCGCGTCGAGTAGCGCCGGAACCCCTGCCGGTCCCGTTTCTACGAAGTGTCCGTGCAGGCAGTACACGGCGAGCCGGATGTCGTGTATCCCTTCGTTCCAGAGCGATGCCGCCGCGTTCGCAGCCTTGTCGAACGCGGACTTTTCCCACAGCGAGACGATGGCCTCGTACGCCCCTTCATTGAAGAGAGGCTTCGGTGTCTCCGTGTCGGCGGGCAACCGGAGCAGCGATGCGAGGGGTTCCATGGATGACTCTCCGCGACAATGGTGAAGGTTAGATCTGAACTGTAAGCTGGCCGGGGTTGACCACACTCACGACGCCGCCCCAGGCGCAGATCAGGGTGGAGCTTTGGTCGAGCGCCGGCATCCCTCCGATCAGAATGTTCGGCTTACCCGGGAGCCAAGGAGCGACAGTGGCAGGGATGCAAGGTTGAGGAGTCAGCACACCGAGCGCGGCGGCCGTCGCCGCGGCGACGAGCGGGTTGGCGAGCGACGAGCACACGCCGAAGGGAAGAACGTTCGCCAAGGGGATGTTGTCCATCACGGTCGCAACCGGCATGGCTTGCGCGATGACCGCCGTTTTGGGGACGACCGTGAGCACCGAGGGCGCGGCGCCGAAAGAACACTTGAGGGTGGCTCCCATACACACTTGACAGCTCATGGTCGGCGACTCTCTTGTCCAGGCTCCATCGAGGGAAGCGCTGCGGGCTCTGCTCCGAGCAGCGCGAGCGTGCGCTTGAGCGCAGCGAGCTCGACAAACACGGCGCGGCGGGCTTTGTGGAACAGGACATTGCCGAGCACCTGCCTTCGCGCCCAATCGGAGTCCACCGCGCCTTGGTCGTCCAGGTGGGGAAGAAGCGGCAGCAGATGAATCTGTTGAGGTAAGGCCCATGCGCCGAGTTCACGCTCGATGAGCCCGCGAATGTGGTGGGTCAGGGTGCTCCTCGAGCGCTCAACTTCCTCTGCCGCACGTGGGTCGACGAAGACGATCAGCAGCGCCTCGGAGTGGTTGACTTGATGGGTCGCGGGGAGCATGACGGCCGTCGCGCAGTCGGCGATGGCATGGTGGACGAGTAGGCGGGAGACCTCCGCGCTGGGATAGCGAACGCCAGCGCGCCACGCGTCGAGGGAACCCAAGAGCTGGTAGTGGTCCTGGTTCTCGGAGAGCAGAAATTGTCCGGCGCGACCGTCCATGAGCTCTCCTTGTGGCCGGAATATCCCGACGGAGCCTATCGCCGGTTCGCCGCTTCCATTCGTGTCTTCCAGCGACCAGGCTTGTCCAGGGCTCGGCATGACGGAGAACAACTCAGGGCGCTCCTGCTTGCGCGAAAAGAGCAGGGAGCCACCGCAGGCGGCCGAGGCCAATAGGTTGAATCCTCGCGCTCCCTGGGGCGCTAGCGCCTTGGAGAAGTCATCCCAGCGCGTGAAGTCGGCGGGCTGGGCGGGATCGCGGAACCAGCGGCCTACTTCGAGTGCTGCGAGCTCTCGCGACTCCAGTAAAAGGTCGCGAAGCTCTGGTGTCACCCCCAAGAGCGAGGGCCGAGCCTCCACCAATCGCCGGGGGTTTTGCGTCACCTGGGCTAGGTCGAGGAAAGCGTACTCTCCGCCGCCAAACCAAGTGACGAGCATCAGCCACGGATGCATCACGACCGGATCGAAGCCGGGCGCGGCCACGCGCTCGCCGGGCTGGACAGGCAAGATGAGCCCAGCGTCTCGCAGGAGCCCCGTGTAGAGCCCGTGGGCGCTGAGCTCGCAGGGCATCTCCGAAGAGGGCGCGTAGGGCGAAAAGAGCTGGAGAGCGGGGTCGTCAGCGCCGTAACGATGGGCGCTTGGCGCGATCGTGGGAGCCTTGAACTGGGGATCCATCAGGGGCAGCACGCGATCGGCGAACGCGCCGAGCCAGGGCTCGAAGAGGCGGTCCACTACGATGTAGTCTGGCGTGAGCGCGGCCACTCGATGCTGTACGAAAGCAGCCCCATGCGGCGGGATGCAGGCGACCTGAAGTCCAGAGCGCAGCGCCGCGAGCACGGCGACGGCGTACTCGGGGCCAGGGTCTGCGATCACGCAGACGATTTCGCCTGGTGCGACGCCCTGCGTCAACCAGTAGGCGTGGATCCGAGTCGCTTGCTTCCCGAGTAGCTCGAAATCAACTTGTAGCGCATCCCCGCCTGGATCTGTCCAGCGCAGCGCCTGGAGCCGCCTGCTCGTGCGTCGAAAGCGCTCGCAGAGGTCGTGAAAAAAGTCGTAGCGCATCCCTAGCTCGCTCTGGAGGCGAACACCGCTTTCGCCCTCGAGGCGCTGCATGAGCGAAGCGTAGAACCCCTCGGGGTTGGCGAACGATCGCGCGTGCCACGAGGCGTCGAAGTCCTTCGCGCTGGCGAGCCCGCCCACGGCGGACGAAATGGCGCCGAGGTCGAAAGGGAGCGGTTGTTCGGGTCTGCTGATCACTCCTATCTCTTCTCGCCTACGTCTGCCGCTCGCCGAATCGCTCGCTCTTCGATGACGAACCCGAGCTGTGCCTGATGTGGACTTGGCAAGAGCACTTTCCAGGCGCTGCTTCGGTTGGTGAAGAAGACATAGAGCGCGAGGTCGGCACCCTCCGTGACACGCAGGTCGAGAGACCTGGACTCGCCCGGGTAAACCAATCCCTGCCGCAAGACGGTACTATCCGGCTCGCTCTGCAGAGCCATCGACAACGCCGCGTCGTAGCCGAGGGCAAAGCCATCGCGCTCCGTGAGCTCTCGGACCATGTAGTATACGGGCCTTCGCTCGTTTCCCTTGGGTCCTGCGATGAGTCCGAGCTTGATGGGAACGCCCTTCTCCTTGACCGGTGTCGTCTCGGCCGTGCTCGATGCTGTGTGGGACCTCGCGCAGCCGAGCAGCACCCACACGAGCACGAGCCATGGACAGGCGCGCCGTACGGCCGTGCGGGGCGAGGTCGCGTGCAGCTCGCGTATCATCGACGCGCTCTCTTCTGGCAGAGCGAGCTCTCCTGGAGAAGCGCGAACGGCGCGAACGGGTCCTTCTCGAACCGTAGGCGTACCGCAGGCTTTCGCGCTGTCGCGCGCGGGGCGGCGAGCGTCCAAGTGCCGATGCATCCATTGGGGCCCTTGGCCTCGACCACGAGCTGCTTCGTCAGATGAAGGAGTGCCCAGTGTGAGCGCGGCGTGGAAATGAAGGAGCTCGCGTCCGCGCCTCCCGAAGTGCGTACGCGCGCGGTCAGCTCCGCGTCGTGGGCGTCGAGCCACGGTATCGCCACGCTCATGGGCATGGGGGCTTGGTTGACGTAGGGCAATTCGGCTCGCTCACCACTGCGGAGCTCGATGCGCTCGAGGCCAGATTCCGAGTCGAAGGGGAGAAGTTCCACACTAACGCCGTAGGCTTTGGGCGCGCCATCCTCCCGCCATAGTTGCCTCTGCAATGCTTGGATGCGCGACCAGGTTTGGTGCAGCTCACGGGGCACCAGACCGTGGCCTCCACGGACGAGCGGTGCGACCAGGAGATCGTAGGTCTTGGGTAAGGAGCCCTGGCCCGGGTGCAACACCGCGATCAGGCTGGCCGGGCTCGCGTCGGTCGCGGAGTGGGGGTCGAAAGGGAAGTGCCCGCTCAGGACTTTGAGCTGTGGCTTCAAGCTCGCTTCCCACACCGCTGCCCCGATCTCCCTCAGGCGACGTAGTCCGAGGTCGCGGAGCGCCAGGATCGGGGCTTCGAACATCGGCGTGAGCAGCGGGGGGATCTGCGCGGTCAAGCGCCAGGTATCGAAGCGCGCTTGCACAGAGTCCTCGGCGCCGGCGAGGATCGGCAGCACGAGTCTCGCGGCGGGGCTCAGCAAGTCAGCCAACCGCACCTCTCGACCCTCTGCTGCCGCCGCCTGGAGTCGCTCTGTTGCAGAGCTGCCAGCGCCTTGAGCGAGTTCGTTGGCGATGTCACGCAAGAGGTTTTGATACTCAGAGAGCGCAGCATCGAGCGCCTCGCCGTCGCTCTGAGGGGACGGAAGGTCGAAACGTCCAAGCGCGTCGGCGAGCGCGGAAAGCGGGCCGTCCTCCCCGCTGCTGGCTTGGGCGTCGCCGCGTACATCGGTGATCTGCTGCGCGCTCGAGAGCGCGAGCTGCAGCGCCGCGGAAGGGCTACCAAGGCTGTTGAGCTTGGAGGAAAGACCTTTTTCAAAGAGATCGGCGAAGGACGCCTCAACCGTGGACAGCTCGTGCGTCACGCCGTGCCCGTAGCTCTCCCCGTAGGCGACGGCGAGCCTGTCTACGGCGGTCATCCATGCGCTACGGAGCGCTGGCAGGGGAGCGAGAGCTTGGGAGAGGGAGGAGGCAGCAAGAAACAGTGGCTTGAGATGAGTCAGATAGATCTCGCGCTTGAGCGGGGCGCCAGGGGATAAGCCGAGCAGCTTGCGTCCTGGGTCACCGAGCGCGGAAGGCGCGGCGTCATCCGCTGGGATCGCGCGTTCGACCTGCTCGGTGAAAGCGGCGATGATGAAGCGCATGCGCATGCGACCCACGGTGCGTAGCAGGTTGATACTCGAGTAGATAGCGCCACTTTCGCCATCGGGCTTGGGGATCGAAATGACATCGCTCCACGCGCGGGGCTCTCCGAGGGGGGCAGAGAGCTCTCCGCACGTACTCGGGTGAGCGTCTTGGGGCCGCGCGGCGAGTTCATGGCGTGTGCAGAGCTCGGCCCAGAGGTCTTGCATCGCCTGCTGGAGCGTGTAGTCGCCTTCGAGCGGTCGTGGGGTAGAGATGGACAGCACGAGACTCAGGAGCGGATTCCGTTCCTGCGCTGTCTGGGAGACCTTGCCTGTGCGCGGCATCAAGCCGCCCAGCGTGCTCTTGTAGTGCTGCGCGGGCTGGTCGTCTTCGAGGCGATCGAGGATGTCATAGGCGAGCCAGTGCTGCCCGATCCATCGCAAGCGCTTCTTGAGCGAGTCTTGCTGGGTCTGTGCGCTTCGCTTGAGCTCGCTCAGCTTACCAGGGGAGGCGTCCGCGTCATCACGTACGAAGTCATTCAAATCGGCGAGCCACTTCTGCCAAGGGAGCGCCACTTCAGCCACGGGAAGCGCACGAGGGACAGGCAACGTGAGGCCGCTCAGGTCGGGAGGCGGCGCCGCGGCCAAGTATCCGCGCAGGGATTCGGTGTCGAAAGGGGTGTGCGTCACGAATTCGGGCAAATCTTCTCCTAGGGCAAGCTGCTTGAGCTCTTCGTTGCCCGGCGCGTGAAGAAGTCCGAGCAGAAAGAGCCCGTCAATCTGACTGTCAGAGTCTCCGTTGGAGATGCTGAGCGCCGTCGCGGGCAGCAGTAAGCGATCGCGGAACAGGACGGAGGCTTTGCGGGCGACTACCGGCGCCGCGCTTGCGAAGAAGGGAAAGGCAGGCAGAGGCAGACCCGTCTTGACGCCGCCCGAGACGAACTCCGCGACGGCAGCGCGCGCTTCGATCTCGTTCTTTCTCCATCCTTGGTTACACAACGTTTTGGGATACGCCTCAAGGCTCGCGATGGCGCTGGAGAAGCGTTGCTCTTCAAGCAGATAGCTGCTGATCGCATAGAAACTGAGTGCGATTGACCCGAGGACCGTGAACCAACGGTGAGGCCACAGGAGGTACTCGCGTGGCAGCGTCTCCTTACGCGAGCCTGGACGCAGGGGATTGGAGCCCCATCGAGAGGGCGCTTCGGTCGTGTCGGTAAGGACCAGCTCGGTCAGCAGAGGGGTCTCGCGCATGCGGACGTGCTTGCCCAATCCCTCGACGAAGACGGCCAGTTTCGAGGCGAGCGCTGGTAGGGCTCGGCAGAACGCCGTGACACCTCGGCAGTCGTCGGGCGACTGGGTGACGAGCGACTGGGGAAGGACAGTTCCAAACGTGCGGAGAGCCTGCGACATCCCTTCGTCGTTGCCGGTGGCTTCGAGCGACACATCGGTGTCGAGACGCAGCGCTTGAACGAGGCGGGCATAGGACGCAAAGCCATGCAGCGTAGAGAGCTGCGTGAGCGCGATGCGGACCTCCAACGCATGGCCGCAAACGCGGCCCAGAAGATCGATCTTACCGCGAATCGCGGTGGCTACGTTGCGAACCTCCGTGGAGTCGAGGCCCGATAACCTCGAGGGCTCGAGCACGAGAACGACCACAGGGGCCGACACCGGTGCAGGCAGGAGGCCCCACAAGCGACGAAACGTCTTTCGCCACAGGCGTAGCAGGGCTTCACCCGTTTCGGGACGCGTGTCGCTCAGAACCGTGTCGGCGAGCTCTTGCACGATGACGTGGGCGCCGAGGTGAACGTTCAAATGGGAGCTGTTCGTAGTCGCGAGAAGGTTCTCCGAGACACGTTGTTCGCTGCCTGCGTAGGCACGCACGACGTCCTCTGTGACGGACCCTGCGGCACCCAGCACGACCATCACCGGAAAGCGGTCGAGCTCGCGACGCTCGCGCAGGCGAAACCCTTCACGAAACTTGTTCCAGGGGCGGACAAGCGAACGGGCACGGATCGGCGGGGCAGCGTCGCCGCCCATTCGCGCTCCCGCGGCTTTGGCCTGCAATCGAGCTCGCCTTCGCTGGCGTTTCCAAGTGAGGGAAGCGAGCCCTCCTACGACGAGGAGAAAGATAGTGAACCATCCCCAGACCGGAATCTCTCCGAACAGACGACGTATCCATACGCCTTCGGGTCCGTCAGACTGCGCAAGGGTGCTTGCTGCAAATGCAAGAAGTGCTGCAAACGCGAGCCAACCCAGTCCGACGGTCTTATAGAACGCCTTCAGGGATGCCATCACGGATTCGCCGAGTCTCATCGAGTCGCCAGTCGTGAGTGAGTAATTCGCATCCAAAAGGGATGTCGTGGTTCTCGCGTTGTGCGAAGCGATTCTTTGTTGAGTTCAGAACACTGTCAAGAATCGGACAGCGACATAGAAGTATGGTCGCATAGCAGCATGGCTCTCTTCTTGTGGGCGATGGGTTGGCGCTCGTGGGCCTCGGTGACGCTCCTTGTCATCGGGCTTGCGGCCTGCTCAGCGCCAGATCCGAATACTCAATTCTGCAGACGCGCCAGCCTCTGCGCGAATTTGGCCCTTCTCACGAGCGTCGAACAGTGTGCGTATCAGCTTCCGCGCGCGCTTCGCGGTCGAGACGTCGACTGCAGAGCTTGCATCATGGACTTGAGCTGCGATGGTCTAGGCCGTGCCATTGATGCAGCTCACCTCGACGACGAAGGGTCGCACGGGTTGAGTACAATCTGCGCGGCCTGTGAGGCAAGTGACCAGGTGCGAGCTCAAGCTTGGTCTGCGGATGGCTCGGACGAACCTGCCCATCGGCCTTTGATTCCTGGCCTGGTCGCGCGCGGCGGGGTTGGCACGGGCCACGATACGGTCGGAGCGCTTTGCAATCGCATAGAAAGCGAATGCTCTGGAGAGGAGCCCGCCACGGAGCTTCTCATCTCGACGATTCAGTGCGGAGAGCAGCTTGTCAAATTGCTCGACCCCCATCCGCGACCCTGCATGAGCTGCGTCACCAGTCTTACTTGCCAGGGTATCGGGAGGCTTGCGCGTGGACAGGCGGAGCTCCAGCGGTTGTGTCCGTACTGTCCGTTCGACCTCGATCAGCACTGTGGTGACAAGCCTTGTGCCCAGGACGCGATCACCTACTTTCTGCTCCCCGGCATCGTACCGAGAACCTCGCCCGCGAAGTCTTCTGCCTTGGCCACGCTGCTGGGTGCGAAAAACAGGGGCAAAGGAGAAGATACGGCGAGCGCCGCAAACGCGCCGTCTAGTCCAGATGACTCCGACACAAGCGCAAAGATTCGCGTGGAGCTGAAGGACCCCGTGAGCCCATAAAGGCGAACGAGACGTTCTCCTTGCGCTCGGCAGTTCGCTAGGCGCGGTGACCTCGCGCTCGAAGCGCACTCTGCTGGTGGGAAAAGGCTTCGAGGAGTGTGTCGAGATGGGTCACCGCATCATCGACCCGTGTGAGGACCTCGGCCGCGCTTTGGGCTTGATTTTCTAGTGTAGCGCGGATGCGCGAGGACCCATCGCGCTCTTCTAGCTCTTGCGCGATCGAGCGTAACCCGGCGTGAATGGTTTCGAGAAAGGGCTGGAGGATCGGAAGCTCGTCTGGAAACGACGCGGTGATCTCACGCGCGATTTTCTCGAAGCGCTCCTTGGCTTCGGAGAGCAGCAACGCTCTGCGTGAGCTCGCCTGGAAGACTTGCGCGGAGCCGCGGTTTGCTGTGTTAAGGGCCACGGTCTGAATCCTCGTGGCACTTCGTCATCGTCTGTGCCACTTCACGCAAGGACCTCACCTCCTCGAGCGGCCCGGCAGGAGAGAGCTCTCCAGCTTTCTGGGCCATGCGCTCGCTCTCCTGCCAGATCTTGAATCGGCTAAGGACAGACAGTGCAAGCACGAGGCCCAGCGTCCCCACGATAGCTCGTCCGTAGTAGCGCAGAGGAAAGACCGCCCGGTCCGCTTCGGGAGTGAAGGACGGCATCGGTACCTTCAGGGTCACGGGGCGTGCGATGCGCTCAGCGAGCTGCTCGAGGAAGTCTCCACGTTCTGCGTCCGAGCTATCGTAGCGGCCGAGAAATCCTGATTTGAGGCAGAAGTAGTAGATTTTCAGAAGGATCTTGGGCGGCGCGCGTTCGTTGAGGAGCTCGGTGGCAAGACGGTAGAATCGATCGCCGCCATCGTCGAAGCGAAAGAGGGCGTGCTGAATGAGGTAGCTCTCACCCTTGCCTTCAGATACGGCCGAGTCGAAATCTCCTATCGCGTCTGCGATGAGTTGATCGAAATAGATCGCGAGAGGCAGCAGCACGCGCTCGACTTCGCTCGCGCTCAATTGCTCAGGCGAACTCCCAACTCCGGGGGGCTGGGTTCGCGTAGGCGAGAGGGCGTCCCGCAGCTCACTCAAAATTTTTTGCCCTTCGCGCCAGAGCTCTTCGTGGCTCGAGTCTTCGAAGGGAAGCAGCGTGAGTGTTCCGGTCTTGTGGATTTGCCCGATGAAGCTCGCGGAGTGCGAGGCGCTCCGTAGCGCGGGTGCGCCTCCTACGGCCATCGGAAGCGCCTCAACCTCCTGAAGCAAGCCGATGTCGTCGCGCGACAGGGCGGTTGCGTCTTTCATCTTGGTGATCGCGCGCTCGACGAGAAACCACTGACTCAATGTCACGATGCACCTCGGTGGAGCGCCGACCCGCCTCGGCTCAGACTCGCACCTGCCTCGGTCTCGAAGCGTAGCGTCGTGCCTAGGTCCACCACGCGAAGCTCAAGCCAAGAGACCTCCTCGACGTTCCACGCCTGAAGAGCGGTGAGCAATCTCGCACCCAGCAAATCGACGGCAGGTAGGTTCTGCTCATCGAGGTCCGATAGCACGATGCGGTAAGCGTACCGATATCCATTGGCGCCACCACGCCAGGGCTCCCGCACGAGCTCAACCTGCGATATCGAGCCCACGACGGGCTGAAAGGTGCTTGAGCCGAGCGCGCCCAGGCACTCGAGGAGAAATTTCAGCTCGTCTGCGGACTGCAAGATCGGCTGGTTTTTCAGTGCAAGGACCTGCAACAGCGTATCGCGATGAGCAAGATCTGGGTCGACAGCAGGGCGGATGACGGTTTGCGCGCGAAAAGTGACTCCTTTGAGCGCTCTATCCAGGCAGCCGATCCGCAAATTTTCGGACGAGTCTTGCTTTAACGCTGGTTGGTCCCACAAGGCATCGACAGAGATCACCATCGGCTCCAAGAACGCATTGGGATCGGCGAAGTGCGCGTATCCGAGCCGCTTTGCGCCCTCACCGACGTACTCGATCTGATAGCCCCCCTCACGACTCAGTGCTCCCGGAAGGAGCGGCACGAGGCCACGTCGAGCATCGGCTTTGTAGCAGCCAAGCACATGGAGCAAGCGATAGCCCTGTCCGGTCTCTGGATGGCGGATCGGGTAGCGATCGCGGACCCCATCGTAGGAGATCGGGTCAGCCATCGCATGAGTCATGTTCACGATCGGAAAGACATGCAGCTTGAAGAGACTTGCATGCAGCGCAAGCCCCCTGGGCCAGTTGTGTCCTAGGTCGAGTATGAGTGAGAAGACCTGAAAGCCGGTGCCAGAGCGGCGCCCCGGAACAGACACGCTCAGGAACAGCTCTTGCTCGGGGAAGTGAAAGAACGAACGAATGCGCTGCAAGGGGTGCTCGACGGCGAATCCTTCAACGGCGCTCACGTGGGGCGCCCCAAAACTTACGTTGCATGGCTCACCGTCGTCCGGAGCTGAGCTACCGGGGCCATAGACGATCCTCCCTCCTCGCAGGTGCGTCTTGAGGGCATGAAACACGCGCAATGATGAGGTGAAATCTCCGTGATCGATACAGAGATCGAGATCTTCGAGCTCATCGAAATGCTCACACGGTGCCTCGAATCGCAGGAGGGCCTGCGTTCGGCCCTCGTTGTCACGGCTCAGGTGCAGACGCGTGAGCCGAATCGGGAGGATTCGTAATCTGCGTGTGCTCAGAAATCGATACGAGGCTGCGCCTTCTTGCCTCTTAGGGACGCGACCGTCCTCGGGCATTTGGCTGAGCATCATAGCTTTTCCGCGCGGCATCACGATGGGTTTTGCGCACTGCTTCTCGATCTCGATGGCTTCTCCGCGCGGCATCACGACTGCGTCAGTCAGGTGGTTGTCGATTTCCGCCCGGACGAGCGTCATGGCAGGCATCGGAGTCAGCAGGTGAGGGAAATGCTGGGCGAATAGCCGATGCATGATTCCGTGAACTCCACGCTCCGCAGCGAGCCTCGTGCGCGCGGTAAACATCGCCATCGCTTCGATCAGACGCGCTACGTCGGGATCGTCGGCGTGGAGGGGGGCTTCACGGTGCAGTCCTGTGTAGCTAATGCGGAAATCCTCGAGTTCGGAGAGCTCCCGCGCAAATGCCTGCTGTAGTTGTTCTCGCTCGTCCAAGTGGCCAAGTCTCCTTCTGCGACGCGGTCTAGCCGAGCTTGACCAGCGCTCCTTTGATCTCGACCAACTGTCCCTCGATGGTCGTGATGTTCTGCCCGACCTTGGTGATAGGGGCCGACACGGCGACCTGCGCGTCTCCGCGCACGGTGAGGCTCGAGCCGAGCAGATCGAGAGTACCCGTGCCTTTGATCGTCGTCTGCGCTTGTCCTGTGACGGACACCGTGTTGGCCGACGCCGTAAGGCTCGTCTTCGCTGAGAGCGTAAGCGACCCGTCGCTCTCAGCTTTGAGCGCAGTCGCGCTGTGCAGCGTCAGATCCGATTTGGCGCGAGCCTCGAGGGAGCTTTTACTCTCGATGCTGAAACCTTCGCCGCTCTCGTGGGACGCGGTTTTGCTCGCCTTCACGCTGACGTTCTCGGCCTTGACAGAGAAGTTCTTGCATTCGACCGAGAACGATTCGGGCTGCTGCACGACCTTGCTGGTGTCGTTCTCTCCGGCAATCTCGATGGCGACGCGATCTTTTTCCTGCGTGATACACGAGGAGGTCGGACTATCGTCGAGTTGAATCCGGGTGACGATTTTGGATCCATCCATCACCACGGTGTGCGTGAGCTTGTCGCCGTCATTGCGGACCGTGAGTAAGATACCGCGGCTCTTGTTCAGCTCGATACTGCACACCAGGGTGTTTGGCATGCTCAGGCTTCTTTCGCCCAGACAGCCTCTACGCTCTCGGTCCGATGGCCTCGGCCGGGGCGTCTTCGTCGGCGTGGAGGCGAAAGCTCGCGCGCTTCGGGCAGAGTCTCGCTCGCCTTCAGCGTGTCGCCGAGCGCGAAGTTCCCCAAGGTACCTCGGCAGGTGGCCTGCTCCGACGACCCATCGCGACGGCGAAACAGGAGGGCCGCGACGGTGGCGTCATAGCTGCGGTCTTTTCCCACGCCGCGCCACGGCAGGTTGCCGCGTGCAGCGTACAGTTCCAGAGTACGCTCTCCAACGAGAAATTCGTTGCAGATGAGGTCCGTTTTGGCCCATCTCTCCATTGCACGTCTCCCAGCGCTGCGGTAGTGGGAACTGCTTACAGGTATCCTCTCGATACGTCGACTTTTCGACGTACTCATTGGCTGAAGTCATGAACAATCCAAATGCTTTCGAGTACCAATGCAATTGGCGCTTTGCATTCAACCTGCAGAGTGGTCAGAAAGGTGCGGTTGGTTACCTCCTCGCCTTGAG
>CAZEWA010000003.1:61858-67369 GCA_964515685.1 uncultured Polyangiales bacterium
CCCGCTGCCAGTGCAAAAAGCAGCGCCGGCCCTCGATTTCCGGTCGGGCGTAGAATACCACCTGGCCCTCGCTGCGCGCGTGCTGCCACTCTTCGCTTTCCGCGTCGAGGCGGTAGAAGAGGATCCGCTCGGAGAAGTGATGACGAAAGGGCGTCTCGCGTGCGTGGTAGCGAATCCCGGGCAAGGCGCGCTGGTGAACGGTGCGGAGCCGACTGGCCGCGGCGAGCTTGATGCCTGTGGGGTCGAACGAATCTGCGGTGTGCGTCCGCTCCACCAACCAGTAGAGCGATTCGGCCTCGAGGGCGGCCTCCGGCAGCACGCAGACTCGGACTCCATCCTCTTCCAGAAACTGTGCGTAGTCGGCTGCCGGGTTGGCACGGTCGACGACCGCTTCAAAGGCATCGAGAAGTGCGCAGAAGACGTCCCCAGCGCGCTCGTGCGCGTACGGAAGTGTGTACGCGCCGGGAGGTTGCTCGTGGTAAACACAGGTAGCGATGTAGACGTTGCGAAGGGCCGAGAAGACCTGCTCTGGGTGAGGTTTCACGATGTTCGGCGCGACGTTGGCGATGAACGCCTCGAATTCGTACACGACGCGAAGGCACTGCTGCGCGCTCAGCTTCGTGTACATCGCCAGGTACTGCGCGCGGATCGTGTCTTCCAAGCGCTTGCGTAAGGTTCCCGCGAGCGACTTGGCGCGCTGCAGAAATGGCTCAAAGAACGGCGAGCCTGTGACGTTGAGCAATGCGGGTAGGAAGGTGGGGACCTGTGCCCAGTGACCTTTTGCATCAGCCTCGAACTCGCCGAGCTTGAAGACGCCGTTCACGCCGTCTGGGGTAGGATTGGAGCTGAGGACGATCGAGCGCACGAGGTGCGGAACGCTCAGCTCCCCGCCGTCGCGGTCGAGCTCCCGAAAGCGATGATCGCCGCGCCAGTGAAGGTAGACGGACACCACCTGATGGCCGTCGTCCTTGAGGGAGAGCTCGATCCGTCTCGGCCCCACGGGCACACCGCGCTTTCCAGCCGCAGCGCTTCCTGCCGTCGCGTTCGGTGGAGGTGCCGCATTGCTTGGGAAGTCGATGACCTCGCCGCTTTGCAGACGCAGACTCAGGCTGGTCAGGCAAAGTCGCCCCGCCTTGAGTTGAACCTCGTCCCATGTCAGCTCGGACAAGCCCCAGAAGGGCCTTGGAAGCATGTCGAGCTGCAGGCGTATCTCCTCCCGGAGCGATCCCTCTTGGTCGAGGAAGTGCTGCGGTAAGAGGGGCTGACCCAGTTCCCAACTGACTCGGGCGGCTTGGTACGGGACGCGGGTCAAGCGAGTTACGCCCCCATCGCGGCGGCGGCTGCGGTTCCGACCTTGAGCCCCCAATTGCGCACGAAGGGCGTCTTGGCCGACGTTGCGAAGTTGAAGACGTAGGTGGAGTTTGCGGCGGGGATGACTTCGAACGTGATGTTGTATACGTTCGTGTCGATGTTCGGCGCTACTTTGGTAGGCTGCTCCGCGACGAAAATGCGCAGATCTTGGCCACCTGGCGCATTGATCTGCCCTCCGACATCGGCGGGGTCCTTCGGATAGGCCTCCTCGAACCAGGTCTTGTTTTCTTCGTCGAAGTTGCAGATCCACCAGCCGAGCTTGGTGACCTTGTTGGTCTTCAACGTGGTCTTGAGCTTGGCTGTGATAATCGCCGCGTTCTCCGACGAGATGTACGCGGAGATCTGAACGGGATCTCCCACGCCTCCGCCCCAGGAGAAGCTCTCGATGACGCCAACACAGGTAACTTTGTCGTCTTTGGGCGCGATTCCGCCGTAGGAGACTGCTTCTCCACTGTACGGTGTGAACACCTCGATATCCTGTTTAAGATAGTCGGTGCCGAGGTCGAGTCCCTGAAACTGCGTGAGGTAGCCGACGCGTTGCTTTTTGTTCGGGTTCATGACGAACCCTGAGCGCCAATCGCAGGACAAATCCATGGACATGGTCGTTGCTCGCTTTGCTAAAGACTGAGTTCAGTGGGTAGAGTGCTCAACCAAGGCGGGCATCGACGCGCAGGTCAACGCTGAGCCCCTCGAACTGAATGTGGGGTTGAACGGTTAGGTTGCAGTGATACCAGCCGGCCTTTCCGGAGATCGGATTGACATCGAGGGTGTATCCCTTGAACGGGTAGTATTGGAGCGTCAAATCGTCTGGATTGACGATGGTGGTGACGTAGCGCGAGATCCATCGGTCGATCTGGTTGAAGACGTACTGCTGGTTCGCTGTGCTGCCGATGTTGTTGCGCATGATGCTCTTGAGGTAGTGAGCGATGCGAGAGATCGAGAACGTGTAAGACAGATTCGTCACCAACTGGGCGTTCTCTGTCTGGTGATCGTCCTTGAACTCCTTGGCTTTCTTGATCGACTGGGCGCTGAAGAAGACGGCTTCGGCCGATCCCTTCTTCTGAATGAGCGGGATGAGCCCGGCCCTGGCGAGCTCGAGCTCGCGGAAATCAGGCATCGCGATCTCGACCGGAAGCTTGACCACCGACTCGCCGCCGAGCGGGAACGAGTAGGTCGGGAGACCCGTCACGAGTCCACCCGCTTTGGGGCCGCGGATGTTCTGGCACCAGCCCGAACGTGCGAAGCAGGACACGAGGTTCCGTGCGAAAGGAATGGCGGCGCTTCCCCAGAGGTAGTGCTCCTCGTTCAATCCTTCGGTTTCGGGACGGTGCGCGGGTGTGGTGGGGCGGTCTTCATCCGGAACGAGACTGCGCTCGGTGAAGCTGAAACCAGCCGGATTGGTTTCCTCATTGTAAGGAATGCGTGCGATCACCTTCGGCATGACCAGACCGATGTAGGCTGCCTGATCGGTCTCGCGAAGCTCGTTCCACTTGGCGTACTTCGGGCCCGACAGGAGGCCGCCGATGTCGCGCAGCTCGGCGACTTGAGCCATGGTGTCGCAGCCAAAGAACTTGGGATCTACCGAGGCGACAAAGGGGGCGTGTGACGCCTCGCTTACCTTCCCGACTCCCGTGAGCCATTTGATGTGTTCCGGTGTGTTTTTGAAGTCCCAGAGCCCTATCACTCCACCGAACGGCTGCCCTCCGAACTGATCATACTCGGCCACATAGAGCTTCTTGTGAAGCTCAGACCCGGCGATGTCCGCCAAGTTGAGCTCGAGATCATCGCCTATCTCCTCGAAGCTCGCGTCCAGCAGACTCAGGGAGATGTTCTTCTTGAACGCCGTGTGCTCAACGAGATCGGCTATCCCCCTCCACTGCGCCTCCAACTCCCGGAACGACTTTGTGTGAAGGATCTCGTTGACCTGATCTTCGATCAAAGCGTCGATTTCCTGGATCATCTGTTGGATACGAGCTTTGTCGAAGCTGGGCGGCTTGGCCTCGGAGGAGACAACGCCGGCTTCCTTGCTCTGCTTGTACTCCGCGAGATCGGCTTGAATCTTATGAAACACCGCCGCCAGACTCGAGACGAAGCGATCTTCTATCTCGTACTCGCGCTTCTCATGATCGAGGACACGCTCGCGATTGCCCTGGATGACGGGCTTGTGCACGCTCCTCCCCTTCAGCCGGTCGTCTGCGTCGAGATTCACGCTGGAGATGAAATGCGCTAGTTCAAGGGATGTGTTCGCGTCACTCATGTGGCACCTCCATTCTCCGAGGGGGCTGGCTTGTCGCTGGACGACTTCTCGAGTCTGCGCGGCACCTGGAAGTTACTTCCAAACGCGGCGCTGTCGTCCTTGGAAATGGCGGCCAACAGCTCAGCGACCTTGCTCGCGCGGGCCTCGGGCTCCATCTTGTTGAGCAATCGGATGAGCTCCCGGAACTCCTTTCGGTTGTCCAAGTTGGCCTGGACCTCTTGGAGGAGATTCTTGAGCATCAAGAGTGCTTGGAGCTGCGGCACACTGCGAACGATGGCGCGAGGGCTGAACGCGTTCATCGAGTCCAACTTCAAGTCGACAGACAATGGCGTCCGTTCCTCAGGCGAGAGGTGGACGTCAATACGGTTCTGCACCGGCATCTTTAGATGTATGTCCATGTCGCGCATGATGTCGTCGAGGTTTCCTCCATCGAGCGTCCGGAGTTTTCTCGCATCAAGGCCGTCCTTCTTGGTGACGGCCTTTCTCGAGATTGCGCCGTTCTCGTCCTGCTCCGCTACCTCGACCTGGTACTCTCGTCGGTCTTTAGAGGCTCCTTGTGACAGGTCTCCCAGGATCAAAAGGCGAAATGGAAGATCGACATCACGTGGCTCACCGTTCACCGTCGTGCGGTAGGTAAGCATCAGTCTAGACTCAGGAATATCGTCGTTGACAGGCATTCGTGTCCCCTCGGCTCACTCCCCAGGTGCGCTTGGTTCGCGCTCTGTCGCGCCTGGCCACGAGATGGGCTCGTGGAAGGCATGACTGCCTCGGCGACAGACGCGACAAGACTTATACCGCGCATAAGTTCTGTCCCGAAAGTTAATGCGCGACATCACACGCATGGATGTCTTGTGTCCACCTCGATGTGTAGTGACTGCCTGCGGAACGTGGGGAATGTCCGTTCTCCCGCTCCGCAGGTGTTCTGGCAGTCGATGCAGTCTGCGTTGACGTGCTCGCTGAGCGCGAGAATCGTGGTTTTGGGGCGATCAGACGAGGCCTCGCTGGTCCGGTTTGTATCAGTTCTGACCGTCTCCATTTGGGATGATGCGCCAGGAACCGGAGGCGGAGCGTTCGGCAGGGGCGCGCGGCCGGAGTCGAGCCAGTGTGATCGTCTAGGATCAGATCATGTTGCCCGCCGCCCAGGATCCCCACGCCGTTAAGCTGAGGTAGCTGACCTGGAAATCGGCGAGGGTCAGAGGGACGATGCGCACGGTTCCGTCGTTGAGCGCTGCGTTGTTGAGCGCGGTCGCGCGCCACTGGGTGATGTCAGTGGGCATACGCCAATGAGTGAATAGCTCTTCCCTCGTGGCTCTGACGAACCCTGGGTCTTGGATCACAGCGCTGACCTCGGCATCGAACTGCATGCTTCGGTAGGTCCAATTGCTCGAGCCGATGAAGGCCACTTCGTCGTCGATCAGCGCGATCTTCGAGTGCACGTAGGGAGACTGGCCGTGCTGATTGTTCATGACTCTGGGCGCATACATGCAGAATGACGTGGATTGGATGTCGGTCATCTTTTCTAGGTAGACCCACGTTCCGACCCAAGCCTGTGTCGTTTTCCAGTGAAATCCTCGATTCATGAACTGAGAGGCAGGTCGAAAAGGGAGGTTCGGATCGCGCCAGGAACGCATCAAGGCATCGTCGCCGTTTCGAAGGGCTTTCTCGAGCTCGTTGATGTATTTGTCATTGGCTGCGTCCCGAGCCGCCGGGAGAGATGGAGATTTGGTCTGGATCGCACGGGCGCTCAAGATCCATCCTTCGTATCGAAGGCTCGATTCCAGGATGTCGTTGTTGTGCACGGTGTGCGTCCCATAGACTGTTCCCGGGTAACTGAACTGTGTCATCTGAGCCATGGCAATCGCGCGGAAGGCATAGTTCATCAC
>CAZEWA010000004.1:0-19120 GCA_964515685.1 uncultured Polyangiales bacterium
TCTAAGTTCAGAGTCGGAGTAGGCTCTTCTTGTTTGATTCAGGCAGCCTGAGGGCCTGATAGATGGTGTTGACGAGTTCTTCTCGCACGAAGGGTTTCGTGAGAAATCCCGCCAGCTCGCCGTGTGAGAAGTGAAGACTCACTTCATCTTTGGTATAGCCGGTCATGACGACGACGCGCACGTCTGGCTGGATCTCGGCCAGCCTGCGCAGCGTCTCTTCGCCGCTCATTTTCGGCATGGTCAGGTCCAGCAGCACGAGCTTTACCTCGTTGCCGTGAGCTTGAAACAGCTCGCATGCTTCGATACCGCTTGCAGCCGTAATGACTTGAAAGCCGACGGAGCGTAAGACCTCCGAAGTCACGACGCGTACCGGCTCTTCGTCGTCGACCACGAGGATCATGCCGTCAGCGACGATGCGCAAAGGAGCAGGTGCTGCGCTCTTCGTCATCGTCTGCGCGACCCCTTCAGCCAGAGGCAAGAGAACGGAGAAACCTGTTCCCCGTCCCACCTCCGAGGAGACCACAATCGTTCCCTGATGCGCACTGACGATCCCCAAAACAGCCGCGAGGCCGAGACCACGCCCCGAAAACTTCGTCGTAAAGAAAGGGTCGAACAGACGCGCGCGGACCCGCTCGTCCATTCCGCAGCCTGAATCTTCCACCTCGATGCAGGCGCACGGCCCGAGCTGCAAGCTCGACTTCACGCTGCCGCGCAGGCGCGTTTCCTCGTCGAGCACGGCTTCCTTGGTGCGCACGACCACTCTTCCGGGGCCTTCGCCGATAGCCTCCGCCGCATTCACGACCAGGTTGAGGATGACCTGGCGAATTTGCGTAACATCGACCTCGACAGGCAACGCCTTGCTCGACAGCTCGAACGAGAGGGAGATGGACTTGCTCACCGAGGCGCGGAGCAGTTGCGCCATGCTCTGAACCACGTCGCTCAGCGTGAGCGTCTGGACGAGAAATTTTCCTCGCCCTGCGTAGCCGAGCAGCTGCCTCGTGAGCATGCGGGCTTCGAGCGCCGTGTCCTGCACGATGTCGAGGTGTGCTTGCGCGGCGTGCCCCCTCGGCAGCTGTCCTTTCGCAAGCTCCGTGCGCCCCAACATCACCGCGAGCAAGTTGTTGAAGTCGTGCGCAATCCCGCCCGCCAGCAACCCCACACTCTCAAGCTTTTGCATGTGCAGGAGCTGGGCGTGGGCCGCCTCGAGCTCGGAGGACCGCTGACGCACGAGTTCCTCGAGCTGCGTTCGGTAGCTGAGCAACTCGAGCTCGGCCGAGCGCTTCTCCGTGATATCTGTCAGGTAGACGGTGAGCCCAATGACCGAGCCCTTACCTTCGATTATCGGGCTGTACGCGTTTTCGTAGTACCGGCGGTTGTACTTCTCGTCGCCGTATTCTTCGATGACGGTGAAGCTCTCTCCGGCCAGTACGCGGTCAAAGTTTCGACGTGCCTTGGTCCGGTCGTCATCACGGCCGATGACGTCGAGCATGCAATCACCGACATGTAGGGTTACGCCCCAAATCTGCTCTATCGTGCGCGCGTGATTCTCGTTGAATGCGAGATAGCGATAGGCTCGATCCAGCGCGAAGATGACGATGCCCTTCGGACTCTCGAGGATGGCCTGAAGCACAACCTGGTGCTGATCACTCATTCGACCTCGGGGTGAAGAACCAAACGAGTCGGCAAATCGCTCTAGCCCTTCTTTGGTGTCTTCGTAGTCCATATCCGTACAAAAAGCTAGCCCGCCACCCGCCGTTTCACGCGGATGCGCCAGCCCAAGTGAGGGATACCGTGGAGCAGGCAAGCCCGCAATTTCCGTTGCAACCAGGGCCTTGCCCGCTTCTTTGTGCGCTCCAACTAACGTCCCAAAATCGGGCAGCGTAACCCGGATTTCTGCGCCGTTTTGCACCACTCATGTGGGCTAACGCACGGATGATCCCGGATCTCCGTGCCGAGCCGTGCGATTCGAATCCCGGCAACTCCAGAGTCGCCCGAGACTGCTCCTCGCGTACGGCCGCGGCCAGAGAGACACGTCTGGGTACGGCTCCGCCACCGTGTACTCCGAAGAGGGCGGCGACCTCTTCCACTCCACCGACGAGCTCACGTGCACGCACGTCAACATCGGTGACCAGGGACTCCCCGTGTAAAGTTCGGGCGCGTCAAAGCGAGCTCGGTCTTGCCCATAGGGCCGGGGCTGATCGCAGATAGCGCGCGCGCTTATGAGGATGCGCGCCTGTTCATCCCTGGCTTGCGGCTGATTTGAGCCAGCCACGATTCCAGTCTAGACAGTAAGATCCGTTTTCTGAGGAAAATGCCCTACTCGACGCCTCGAGAGGCTCGCCTCCCGCGAGCGCCATCGTCGTCGAGGGGCAAAGCCCAAACTACGACCTGCAGCCTACCTTGCGCAGAAAAGCCCTTGATCTCCACGCAGACACGCCCCACGGAGACCACGCCCAGGGCGGACGAGCGTAGGAGACGTTTCTAACCCAAGGAGGGTGGGGCGCGGTTTTCCCTTGGTTTGTTCCAGAGGCAAGTCTCCGCTACAATCGGCGCCGCCTTTGGGCAGAACCTCGAACAAGGTCCCCACATCGAAATGAAGTCGCCTCGCGGGAAGATTCTTCGCTACACGGTTGACCGCTATACGGTCTCATTCGTGCTGCTGTTCTTCAGTGTACAACTGACCATTTGGCATTTTGCAACACCTGTTGTTGCAGCGGTGCTCGCAGTGCCGCTGTTTTTTGCATCAATGGTGTCGGCATCCATTCACCACAACCACCAGCACGTGAATGTGTTTCGAAAGCCCTGGCTCAACCGGATCTTCGAGATGCCCCTCACGCTGCAGACTGGCGTCGGCCCCTACACCTGGGTGCTCCACCACAATCTCGGCCACCATCTGAACTACCTTCAGCAGCGCTCAGAAAAGGGCGATGTCGACGAATCACGTTGGATGCGCGTCAACGGCTCGGTTATGGGCCGCACTGAATACTCCATCTTTCTTTTTTTGAAGCATCACTTCGACATCTACCAGGTGGGCAAGAAGCACCCGCGGATCTACCGCAACTACCTGTTGATGCGGATTCCGCTCTACTCGCTGGTCGCCCTCCTTTTGTGGCTCAATCCGGTGAACGGCGTCATCCTGTTCGTGCTCCTGCCGATGGCGACGCTGCTCCACACGTGCTCGGCCACCTACGAGCATCACTCGGGGCTCGAAACTGAAAACCATCTGCTCGCCAGCCGTAACAACCTGAGCAAAGCGTACAACCTGCTCTCGCAGAACCTCGGCTATCACACGGCCCATCACATGCGGCCTGGACTGCATTGGTCGGAGCTGCCGAAGTACCATGAGCAAATCAAGGACGGCATCCCGCCCGCGCACATCAAGCTCACATTCTGGTAAGCGACGGCTAGGCGACGGACGCGACAGACGCTCGTCGCACTCCCGTCGCCCAGCTCAGCCAAACTCGGCCGCGTACGCAGGCTATTCGAAGCGCTTGTCGCCCTTGTACTTCATCTCGAGGTAGCGCTGCTGTGTCGCCAGGGCCTTCATATCCTCGGACGCGAGGCGCGCCTGCAGCTGCTCGATCTGCTCGTCGATGGTGACCAGGCCCTCGGTCAGCTGGCGGTCGGGCGTTTTGCCGCCGTGCGCCTCGTGGCTACGCAGGGACCGCGGGACCTTCTGGTAGCCTCGGACCAACTCGGGCAGCTCTTCGCCGATCAGGCGCTTTACCTCGAAGGCCGATGGCGACTGCGCATCGAGGCCCTGTACCTGAAGCGTGAGCATCTCCAGGCGCTGCAAAATCTGTTCGACCGTGGTTCGCGTGGCAGCCGGCAACGCGTGACGTTGTTCCTCCAGCCACTCCTCAGTCTTCGCGGGCAGCAGCTTGATGTCGGCTTTGGGCAGCGACCGTGTGGACGAGCGGCGAAAGAACCAGCCGAAGTACACGATCGCCGACCAACTGCCGAAAAGCATGAGGGGCAAGGCGAGCAAGCCCTCCACGCCACGCGGTCCAAATAGGCGTCCACTCGCAATCATCGTGGTTACGATCACCACCGTAGTAGCGAACATCCAGATGCCGGTCTTCACGATCTTCTTGAGTAGGCGCCGCGCCCGCTTTTGGTGCCTGCGACTGCGTTCGTTCACATCCGACGCGAGCTTGCGCACAACGTCCAAGGCTTGCTCGAAAATGGGATCGGGCTTGGCCATACTATTCGGTCAAACGGAACGGTTCCGCCCCTGCCTGGGACGCCCCCTCAGCACGCGCGATGTATCCGCGAGACTTATCGACTTCTTCACTCAATGCGTCGACCGTGGTCTTCATGCTCGAGAGTGCTTTGACCTTGAAGGTGTCGATAGCATCCATGGTTTGGTAGATGTTCTCGAAGGCGCGCTTCAAGGTTTCAACCGGTATCGTCGCCGACGCAGCCTGCTCGTGGATCGCCTGACTTTGGTTCTTGAGGAGCGCACTCGTAGAGTCGATGATATTCGCGGTGGTCGTATTGAGCGCCGTGATCTGATTCAACACGAGCTTCTGGTTCGTCAAGGCCTGCGCGACCGTGACCGCCGTCCGCAGCGCAGAGACGGTCGTCGTGGATGCTCGCTCCACGCCCTTGATCAGCTCTACGTTGTTCTTCTTCACGAGGTCGAGCGCTAGGTAGCCCTGCACCGAGACCGCCATCTGCGTGAGCAGGTCATTGAGCTGCTGCCGCACGTAGAAAAGAGCCGATTCACGCAGGGCCTTCGCCTTCACAGGGTCTGTGATGTCGAGCTCATTTGCCTTGGCCTCGAGTCTCTCGTCGAGCGTCCTTCCGATGTGAATCATTTGCTCGAGTCGCCCCATCGCCGCCCACAGCGATTGGCGCTCGATGTCGATGGCCGCGTTGTCCTTGAGCAGCTCGTCCTTGCCGCTCGCAAGCCGCGTCAGGATCGACGAGATATGAGATTGCGCGGACTTGTAGCCATCAAAGTAGTCCCGCATCTTGTTGCCGAACGGGAGAATGCCGAACAGCTTCTTGGGCGCGAGCAGATCGCCCTTTTTACCTGGGTCGAGATCCTCCACCGTGCGGCGCAGCTCCGCCAGATCGCTGCCCACATTCGAGTCCGACGCCATCGCTTTTACAGGTCGGTCGAGAAAACGATTGGCGTGTCCCGCTGCATCGACGATCTCGCGACGCCCCATGTGCGTGAGTTGTTCGATTTTCTTGCCGAACTCCGGGCTGTTGGCATCCATGTCGGCCAACTCGACGATGAATTCGTCGGCCCTCTGGGCAAGTTTGTCCCTCTGGCCCTCATTGAGCGGAACAAGCCCTGCGGCCTTGGTTGGGGCTACTTTCGCAACCGGCTCCGGGGGCATGAGCACCAGATCATGATCGCTTGCCATCGCTGCTCCTGACATTCCTCGCAAACGTTTAACATCTCCAAGATGGTGGGGAAACCAGGCTGAATCAAGCGCCACAACGCAGCCCCCCGAAAACCTCGGCACTCCTGGTACTTCCGTGCCCGCAGTTGGATGTCGGTCGGCAGCGACTACCGCCTCTGCAATTGCATCCCGATCTGCGGATATTGCGCACATTTTCAAACATCTGCACCATCGCCTGCCTGAAAAGGAGGCGATATTTCCATGAAAAAAGCTGCGTTCTTAGGTGTTCTTATTCTGGCCGCAGGTTGTGAAGAAGATCCGGTTGCCAAAGGCGAGGTCGACCACGGCTTTAGCTACGAAGGCGAACATGGTCCGGAACACTGGGGCACGTTGCCTGGAAACGCGGAATGCAGCGAAGGAACGGAGCAATCCCCCATTGCGCTGAGCTATGATGCGCCCCAAAGCGTACAGCCTGAGCTTGATCTTGCGTACTCGGAGAGCCGCGTTGCGATCACGAACTCGGGTCATGGGATTACCTACGACTACGACCCTGGAAGCACGCTGCGCATCGGCGAAGAGACGTACGAACTCAGGCAATTTCATTTTCACGCGCCCAGCGAACATCTGCTGGATGGCCGGCAATTTCCCATGGAAGTCCACCTCGTTCATCAATCGAAGCACGGTGACCTGGCCGTACTCGGTGTCTTCATCGACGAAGGCCAAACCAATCCTACGCTCGACGGTGCAGAGTGGAAGGAGCTTCCAGATCGCCCAGGAGGGGTGTACGTCGCAGAAGACAAGACCGTGCATGCGCTGGAGCTCATCCCGAGTGGCAAGACCTTTCGCTACGCGGGTTCACTCACCACACCGCCCTGCTCACAAGGTGTCTCGTGGAATGTGTTCTCCGAACCCATCGAGATGTCCAAACAGCAGATTGAACAATTTCGAGCGCTCTATGCCAACAATGCGCGTCCCATTCAAGACACCGCGGGACGACCGGTCGTCGCGGTCGACTGACGTGACATGAGCTCAAGCCTCCGGGCGGGCTAGCGTGTATCTGTCTGCGCTGCGCTCGGCCAGCAAATCCTCGTACAGCTCTAAATAGGCTTTTGCGGAGGCCTGCACCGAATACGGCAACGCGCGCTCTCGCGCGGCATGGGCGAGCGCACGCAACGTATCCTTCTCGGCTATCAAGCTTGTAATCGCACGCGCAAGTTCCTCCGTGTCGGCGGGGTCGACAAACAGCGCCACACCTTCCCACGCCTCCCGCAGCATTTCGCTATCGCCGAGTACCAACGCGCAACCTGACAGGGCAGCTTCGAGAACCGACAGGCCTGTGGGGTCCACGCTACCCGGACACGCGTAGATGGCAGCGCGCGACAGCCAATCGGCCAGCTCTTTGCGCGGCAAAAATCCCAAGGACTCCAAGCGTGGACTGCTGCGCTCAACGCGATTCATCACACCTGGTGGCCTCGTGTCGTCCGTCACCGCGTAGCAAGGCCACGGAATATGCTGCGCGCCTTCGTCCATGAGGACCAGATTGCGGGCGCCGTCCCACGAGCGCGTCGCAGTGATCACGAGCTCTTCCTTCTGGCTGGGCAAGAATGCACCAGCGTCACATCCCACAGGAATGACCTGTGAGCGCGATACCGCCCCGTAGCGTCGGGCGAGCCCTCGAAGCATCGCACTCGAGCCTGCCACCACGGCCTGCGCTGCATGCAACCCCTCACGTACACGAGCGCGGTAGGCGTCGAAGCTCCTTGGCACAGGCTCCGCGTTGACGGATTCCCACCAGGAAAGCACGCAATTATGGCAGCTCAGTATGACCGGAGCCTGAAACCCCAACGCCGCATGGGCGTAGCCGTGGAGGTGGACGACGTCCGGTGTGTAAGCTTGCTCGAGGGCGAGCAGCCTGTCTCCCACGCGCCGCACATCGTCCCAGGGCGCGTCCATCCATTCAGCGCGCAAAGGTTGCTCATAAAGCGTTAGCGAAGAAATGGCCCAAGCCTCACGACGCTGTTCGTTTGTGAGCTTTCTACCGACTGTCACCAGCACGACCTCGATGCCGCGCTCTTCGAAGGCGCGCCCAAGGTCCAGCGCGATAGGCCACAAGTTCCCCACCACTTCTGTGCTCATGAGAACGCGACTCACCATGGGTTACACCACTCCTCAACCTAGAAGCCATGCGAAAGCCGTGCCCGGAATGCATCTTGCGGGTGGAGTGCTCCCATGGCTTCAACGACACGGTTCGGTACGCACGAGATACAACGCCCCGACGCGAGCGATGCTTCGTCCACCGCCAGCGGACCGCGCACTCCGTTTCGCCTGTCGCGCTGGCTACGCGTGCTTCGTATGTCGGGCGTGAGCAGGAAGCGTCTGCTCCTCACGCTTGCGGCCACGACTATTTTAGGAGGCTTGGGTGCCGTCGAGCCCCTTCTGCTGAAAGAATTTCTCGACGAACTAGGTCATTCACGAGTGAATCAACTGGGACCTCTGCTCTTACTCCTCGGCCTGTTTGTGACTGTCGGTATCCTGCGCGAAGCGACGAACGCGGTCAGCAACGGTCTCACATGGCGCACGCGCATCGAGTTTCAGCAACAGCTTCTCGATGCCACCGTCGGAAGGCTTCATACTTTGCCCCTCAGCTACCACCGATCACACGATGTTGGTGGCATCATGACGCGCCTCGATCGCGGGATTCAGGGCGTCGTAACCGGCTTGAGTGAGCTCACATTTTCGGCCCTGCCATCCGCGATCTTCGTCATCCTGGCGGCGGTCGTCATGCTCCGACTCGATCCGCTTGGAACGCTGCTCGTCTTCGCCTTCATGCCGGTGCCGACCATCGTGACGGCACTCACCGTGAAAGAGCAGGCGGTGCGTGAAAAGGACCTGATGCAGCGCTGGTCGAGCATCTACGCGCGCTTCAACGAGGTGCTGAGCGGAATTCTTACCGTCAAAAGCTTCGTCATGGAGGAGCACGAAAAATCGCGTTTTCTCAAGGGAGTGCGTGAAGCGAACGGACGAGTCGTTCGAGGCGTTTGGCGCGACGCTTGGATCGGCTCAGGAAAAAACACCGCTGTCACACTGGCAAGAGCCGTCGCTCTCGGGTGGGGTGGATATTGGGCCCTGCGTGGTCACGGCAGCGTTGGCACGGTCGTGGCGTTTCTGACCTTCGTCAATGCCCTGTTTACCCCATTTCAGAGTTTGCTCGGCACCTACTCGGTCGTGCAAAAAACGTCAGCTGCGCTCGATGTTGTGTTCTCGATATTAGACGCGCAGGACAGCCTCGGCGATGCACCGGATGCGAAAGAGCTGCCCCGCCTGCGAGGAGATGTTCGCTACAACAACGTATGCTTCAGCTTCGACCGCAAGCGCACGGTACTGGCCGGGATCGATCTGGACATCAAAGCAGGTCAACTGGTCGCCATCGTCGGACCGAGCGGATCGGGCAAAACCACAATGATGGGTCTCTTACAGCGTCTCTACGACCCTACCTGCGGGCAGATTCTCGTAGATGGCCATGATTTGCGCTCACTGAAGCAACGCTCCCTCCGCCGTCATATCGGTGTTGTGCTGCAGGATGGCCTCCTGTTCAACGACACCGTGCGCATGAACATCGCCTACGGATGCCCCGAATCCACGGACCGAGAAATCGTGGCGGCCGCCAAGGCGGCGCACGCTCACGAGTTCATCCGGGAAATGCCTCAAGGCTACGATACGCCGATCGGAGTCCGAGGTAGCCGCCTGTCAGGTGGCCAAAGACAACGTCTCGGGATTGCGCGCGCGCTGCTCAAAGATCCGCCGATTCTGATCTTAGATGAGGCCACGAGCGCGCTAGATGCGGAAAGCGAGGCCATCATCCAAGATGCGCTCGACCACCTCGTGAAAAACCGCACAGCATTCGTGATCGCACACCGGTTAAGCACAGTAGTGCACGCGGATCACATCATCGTGCTCAAGGCTGGGCACATCGTCGAGCAGGGGCGCCATGCTGCGCTCATGGAGGACGGCGGCTACTACGCATCGCTCGTGCACAGGCAAATTCGGGATTTGCGGGACCAGGCTCAATGGCCAGGCGAAACCTTCCGTGATCTCGCTTCCCCCTATCGCGACCACTAGCAGCATCGGACACAGCGCACACTTCAGCAGCCGTGAAACGACTTTGCGTGACCTGAAGGAGGCCAGCCATGAAGACCACTCACCTCGCGTTGTTCGCGATTGCCTGTTCCGGCGCACTCGCGTGCAACGACACGAGTCGTCTCGAGCGCGCTGAAGAGACGCGCGCAGAGCACAGTAAAGATGCCGTGGAGCAACGCACTGAGCTCGAGACGGAGCAACGCGAGCAACAGCAAGCCCTCTCCCAGCGCATGGAAGAAGAGCGCAATGCGCTGCAGCGAGATGAAGCTGACGCCCGGAAGCGGATCGACAAAACCGCCACCGAGCTGCAGAAAGAGCAACAAGAAATCACGGAGGAGCGAGCCGCCGTGGAGCGCGACGAAGCCCGCGAGCGCACAGACCTGTCGGCAGACCAGCAAGCAGCGGCCGCCAAGGAAGAACAGCGCAGCGCGCGGACCGCAGCGCAAGATGAGCAACGCGTCGAGGCTGCCGAGGCGCGAGTCCAAGAACAGCGAAGTGACATCGCGACAGACTCACGAGAGAAGCTGTCGGACTTGGCGGAACGTGCGGACACGCTTCAAGCCAAGGTTGAATCTGCGGACATCGAGGCGCAGCGCGAAATCACGACCACGCTCGCAGGCGTGCCAGCTCAGCGCGCTGCGATCGAGCGTGACATTGAGGCGCTCGAAACCGTGCGCGCCGAAAACCTGAATCGCGCGAGGACGACGCTTAAAAATCGCCTATCAGCACTCGACGCGACTCTGGACAACCTCGAATCTCGCTTCTAACGCAAGCACAACCACCATGTAAGCGCCTACGAGCACGCGGTCTAGCGGACGAACTGGACTCGCAGGCGCGCTTGCTTTAGCTTAGTAATTAACTCCCATCTGGTGCGCCGCAGCCCCCAACCGGGCCGCGATCGCAAGCCAGCTTGCGATCGCTCTGAATCTGAGTCTATGACGACGTCCCCGCCCTACCGACTATTTGGTTCGAACTTAGATTACGCGCCATCGCTTCCAGCCGCGCAAGCTACGAACGTGCGGTCTCTCGAGCCTGCAAGCATCGCGCGATTCACCTCGCTTCCGCTTCACGAGCGCCGGATCGGGCCATTCGCGCTGTTGCGCCGATTGGGAAGAGGCGGTTTCGCTCCGGTCTGGCTCGCGCAAGAAAGCTATGCAGGAACGGCGCTACGCCACGCCGCCGTCAAGCTGTTTGCACTGCATCGTGACTCTGGCGAGTGCTCGCGTAATCGAACCGCCATCGTGGCAGAAGCAGGCGCTCTATGTCGCGTAGAGCATCCGAACGTTGTTCGCTTCTACGCCCTTCCAAGCGATGACCAGCGGGCGATCATGGGACTTGCGATGGAATACGCTGCGGGACCTTCCATAGGGATGCTCCTGCAACGCGTAGGCCGACTCACTTTCCACGACGCACTGAGTCTCGGCATTTCCCTCTCTTCCGCGCTAGCCGCGGTCCATCGCGCGGGCCTCGTTCATCGTGATGTCAAGCCAGCCAACCTCATCACGACGGGCAGTGGCTACAAGCTCATCGACTTTGGTCTGGCGGCAGCAGAGGCCCTTCCGATGCACCCGTCCTCGCCCGCCCGCGGCGCGCACGTTCCCACAAGCGCAAGCGACGACAGTCTTTGGCACCACTCGAACAACCCTGCACTGGACTCTGCTGCGCACGACGCAACGGTAACCGCGTCACTGCAGCTTCGATGCGGCACGCTCGGCTATATCGATCCAGCCTGCCTCACTCGCGGAGCTAGCGTCTCCCCGTCCAGTGACCTCTACGCGCTCGGCGCCACGTTGTTCCAGTGTGTAACAGGCTTCGTACCCGCTGCCTGGGGTACAGCGGACCACAGGCTATCGCCTTGGGTGCTCGACGGCCGCGACCGCGCGCCTTCGCTCTGCCAAGCCGCACCAGAGGTTCCGGCATCCTTCGGCCGCTTGGTCGATGCACTGCTTGCGCCCGAACGACACGAGCGGCCGGGTTCAGCAGGCGAAGTTCAAACCTGGCTCGAGGCGCTGCATGAGGACGTTTCCCCAGCGAAACGCGCCGCGCAGGGTTCCATTCAGCCAAGCTCTGACGAGAGCAAAGAGAGCGCCCAGGCGAGTGTGCGCCCCACTACCTGGCATGAGCCTGCTCCATTCTCCACGCCGCCACCAAGCCCCCCATACGAGGCCACCGGTTTCAACCTATCGACCCCTCAGGTCTACGATGGCGTAGCACTGTGCGTGATTCGCAACCTACTCATCGTGGTGCACCAGAGCCCATCACGATTGCACCGTACGCGCTGGTTGCTCGACAGCATGGAACGCCTTGCTGCTGAGGTTTCTGGCGACATTGTCAGTCTTTTTGTGGCCTTTCCGAGCGCCGCCCCTCCAAACAATCCGTCTCGTATGGAGTTTTCTCGTCGCTTCAAGAAGATAAAGCAGCTGCGCAGGCTCGTCATGTTCACGACAGGCGACGAAACTTGGGTAAGCGTTGTACGTACAGTCACGCGCTCTTTCGGCCTGGCCAGCGGGAACCTCCACCGCTTTTCCTTTGCCGAAACCATGCCCATCGCTTGCGAGAAGCTGCTCTCTGCACCCGCCGATAAGCGCATCGAACCTGTGCAAATCGTCAATGCCGTACACTTGCTTTGTGCCGCGCTCGGATGTGACCCGCCCTAACGCTGAGTGCGCTTCATTTACGTGCGGAAAGAGAGCTGTCGTGTTCCGCCGCTAACTCCGCTGCGCGTGCCATCCGAGCTTCGTCGGCGATGACGCGCACCGCGGAACACTCGGGGTCTGAGCGGTGGCAGCCGAAGCGCACATGCAGGTGATCTGCATGGTTGGGATAGTGCCGAATGGTGCCTCCAGGATGTGAGCGACCGCGCGGGTATTGAAACCAACGGTTCAACTCTTCCGGCGTAGCGCCGCGCAGCTTGGCTTCCTTGTACAGAACGGCCTGCAAGCTGTAATCGACCAGAATAGCCTCGACCTGCTCGCGTCGCAGCCAGTGATAAAGCAACGTCCATTGACGCCCGGCATCGAGCTGCCCGGGGCTGACGCGACGAAAATCGCAAGCCGCACCGCTGCTGCAGCGGGTCGTTATCAACGCCAAGTCCACGTCGCGTCCGCTCTGGTGACTTGCGTGATCTGAGATGGGACCACCGTGCTCGAAGCTCAGATCATGGATCTCGACCCGAAAGTTCCCTGGGTGCTTCGCTTGCAGAGCATCGAATGCAGCGCCCAGATAGCGGATCGTCTCATCGGTCCCAAAAGCCCGCACGGCGTCGCGCACAACCCACGCGCGATGCTTCGGTAAACGCACGGCGTTTTTCAGGCTTCCTGCATAGGGCAGCCCCACGCTCTCAGACAGGCTCTGCGGGCGACGCGAGGCGACCTTGATAACCTGCCCCCCACGGATGCGGTTCTGCGCAATCCCCGGATTCCACGCAAGTAGCTCGGCCAAGCTGACGTGGTGCAGACGCGCAATTGCGGTCAGCGTTTCCCCTGCCGCTATCGTGTGCTCACCGAGCGGAATGGGATCTGCGAGGCGCAGCTTTTGGCCTGCATAAATGCGATCGGGATCGAGCCCGCCGTTCCACTCCACCAAGTCCGACACCGTGCAGCCGTGTCGCGCCGCGATGCCACTCAGCGTGTCGCCGCCCTTAACTTCATAGAGCTCCCCGGGAATGGGCACGCGCAGCTCGGACTTCGGCGAAAGACGCAGCGGGCGGCCCACGTCGATGCGGTCACCCGCGAGGTCGTTCCAAGAGCGCAGATCCGCGAGCGATACCCCGTAGCGCTTCGACAGCGTGCTCAGCGCGTCGCCAGGTTCCACGATGACCACGTCCGGACGTTCTTCCGACCGTTCGTCCGGTCGCGCCTCGGCAGAGGCGTTGAACAGGAGCAGCGCGGCGCTCAGGAGGATTACTCGTCGTCTACACATGCTCCTTTCGCCTACATCGGTTGCGTGGCCCGACGCAAGAAAGCGACATGAGCTCAGGCCTAGCCTGCATTGACCGTGCGCGTTCTGGCCCAGGTCCGAAGCCGGGTAATGGGCTCCGACATGGTCACCGACAGGGGCTGGGTGCGCGTGGCCTCACCGAGCAAATGCCGGTCCTCGAGCTCCCTGCCCTCCGCGAAGGCCTTGTAGAGCGCGGCCACCACGCATTGCTCGAGTTCGGCGCCACTGAAGCCGGCCGTGGCTTCCGCCAGCGCTTCGAGGTCGAAGGTCTTGGCGTCTCGCTTGCGGCGCGACAGATGCACCGCGAGGATGGCTTCACGGGTCACTTGGTCCGGAAGGTCCACGAAGAAGATCTCGTCGAAGCGACCCTTGCGCAAAAGCTCGGGCGGCAGGTTCGACACGTCGTTGGAGGTGGCGATCACGAACACGCTTTCGCGCTTCTCTTGGAGCCACGTCAGAAAGGAGCCGAGCACACGCTGGGAAGCGCCGCTATCTTCACCGCGCGTGTTGCCAAAGATCTTTTCGAGCTCGTCGATCCACAAGACAATCGGCGAGAGGCGCTCCGCGAGCTTCATCGCCTTTTGCAGATTTCGCTCCGTTTCGCCCAGGTATTTGTTGTAGATGCGCGCGGTATCGAGGCGCAGTAACGGCAGCTCCCAAGCGTGCGCAACGGCCTTGGCGCACAGGCTCTTACCGCAGCCCTGCACCCCCAACAGCAAGAGGCCGCGCGGTGGCGTCAGCCCGAAGGCTGCGGCTGCGGCCGGATCGGAGAACGCCGAGGAGCGCTCTGCCAGCCATTGCTTGAGTCGGCCTAGGCCCGCTATCTCGCTGAGCCCATGCTCGGTCGGGAAGTACTCAAGCACCCCGCTCCGCTCCACGATTTGGCGTTTCTGCGCAAAAACAAAGCGCAGATCATCCTGCGACAAGCGCCCATCGCGCACGATGGCTTGCGTGATGACCTTGCGCACCTCGAGAAAGGTGAGGCCGCGCAAGTGCGTGATGAGCTGGGAGGACTGCTCGGGCGACAGCTCCATGCTCACTGGTGCTCGCGTCCTCAAGTCCGCTAAAATCGCGTTCACGAAGTGAAAGTATTCCGCGTCGCTCGGAGGCTCTAGGTGCACCACGGCTGCATGCCGCTTGAGGCGATCTGGAAACTTCTGCCCAGCTCCTGTGAGCAAAACCGTGCTTCCCAAGGCCGACAAAGGCTCTGCAATCGCAATCAGCTTCGCTGTTCGATGCGGGTCGTCAAATAGCTCGACGGTCCCTGCCAGATGGTACACCGCGCGCTCGGCGCTCGAGCTTGCGATGTGATCGAGACAAGCATCTAACTTGGAGGTGCCGTAAACGGCTTGCCCCTCGCCCTCTCGTCGCAGTCCGAAAGCTGCGTCCCAACGGAAGTGCATCCGGTTGAGCTTGGCGAGGCTCCGCTCGAGCAGCTTGAGCGACCGCACGTCTTCCTCGTCGTCGAGAATGATGAGCGGCTGACTTGAGCGAATCAAAAGCTCAACGTCGTCGAGAGGCGAGGTCGTCACTCAACGAAGTGTATCGAAGTTCAAGCGCATCCCCTACGGTCCAAGCGTATCCCATCTACGGAACAAGCAACGTGTGCGCGCCACGTAGGATAGGCACATACGTTTGCGCCTGTCCTTGGTGTGCGTAGGGACGTGCGACGCGCAGGACCACCCCCAAAAGTGACTTTACGAAAATCGGCCCTTGAGGCGCAAAAATGGTGTTTCGTAGTAGCGGAAGCTCACTTTCGCCATCCCGTAGACGAGCAGGCTCCCGAGCACGAACTCAACGAACGGCAGAGAGAGCTCAGCTTGCTCCAAGATCTTGTTTACGACGCCCAAGGCGATGTTGTGGAAGAGATAGATGCCGTAGCTCAGCGCCCCCACCTTCACGAACAGCGGCTGCTTGCACAGCACCACAAGGCCGTGGTCCTCGCGAACGACGACCGTCGCCACCAACACAAGCATCAGCCCGTGCACGAGCAGGCGTGGCACGCCTCGAATGTCTGGCGGAAGAAACTGCACCCACAGGACCAACGCAAGCAACGCCGCCGGCGCAGCAAAGCGCTGTCCTAGCAAGGCATGCAGGCGCAGAAAGGACGAGCGTCGGTGGAGCGTATGCGCAAGCAGCACGCCCAACAAAATCGGCGTAAAGGTCGTCTCGCGCAACATCTTGGGCTCGCTCGGACCTTGGCCAAATACGTTCGCCAGGACCCCATCGGCTACGCCAAAGTGGATGAGCTGGCTCAACAACAGTAGACCTCCCAAAATGGGCAGCGCGAGCTTCTTTGCGAAACGCTCTACGGGCGGCCACAACAGATAGAACTGCTCCTCGGCGGCCAAGGACCAACTGACTTGAAGTATGCCTTCGGCAGGAACCCAATTGGTAAGGTAGAAAAGAAGATAGGGGAATGACTCCCAGAACTCGCCCGCGCCCTGCCCGCTCGGGCGCAGGACGTAAAGCACGGAAAGCGCCGCGATGATGGCGTAGTACAGCGGGAAAATCCGCAACGAGCGACGCACATAGAAGTGACGCAGCGAGATGGTCCCAGCCCGTTCACGCTCGCGGCTGAGCAAAGTTACAATCAAAAACCCACTCAAAACGAAGAACAGATCAACCCCGAGAAAGCCATAGTGCGCACCAGGAACAACGCGATAGACCCAATCGGGGATGGAAATCGCATGATGCCAGACCACCGCGATAATGCTCCATGCTCGCAACGCATCGAGCGAGCCAAACACTCGCTGCGCCTGATACTCAGCAAACGCATCTCTCTGCGGCGGAGCCTCCGAGAGAACCTTTACCCTGTGCGGATAAGCGACTTCCTCCGTCGCTCGCTCGTAGTGCATACCGCTATGTCCCCTCGCATCTGCTGAAAGCACACCCCAACTCAAAGTCGCACGATAACAGAGCCACACGCCTGACAGGTAGAGCGTTGCCGGCTCGTCCAAAACTGAGGGCGGTACGTTTTCACGTCTGCGGTTCCCGCGAAAAATCCAGGTTCGTTTTTATGCACGTCTTGTGTGCGAGATGCGACAGCACTGATATTATCGCGGCTCATACCATGCGGAAAGCACGACAACCTGACGCGATTTCGTTGCCGATGGCGCAATCGCCTGCGATGCGTCGGCTCGATCAGGTACTCAGAACAGTGGCTCCAAAAGAAGTCATCGTCACGCTTATCGGTGAGAGCGGCACCGGCAAGGAAGTCCTAGCGCGCCGCGTACACGATCTCTCTGAGCGACGGAACGGTCCCTTCATTCCGATCAACTGCGCTGCCATCCCGGAAGCACTTTTCGAGAGTGAGCTCTTTGGTCATGAAAAAGGAGCCTTCACGGGCGCGAGCGACAGAGCGCGGGGGAAAATCGAAGCAGCCTCTGGCGGCACGCTCTTTCTCGATGAGATTGGTGAAATGCCGCTGGGCATGCAGGCCAAGTTGCTGCGGTTTTTGGAGAACCGCCGCTTCATGCGAGTCGGTGGCTCTACCAAGATCGACGCCAACATTCGCCTCGTCTTCGCCACGTTGCGTCCCCTCGAAGAGGACGTGCGACAAGGACGATTCCGCGCGGATCTCTACTACCGCATCCAAGGCATCACGCTGCAGGTTCCGACTCTGCGCGATCGAAGGGCCGACATCTTGCCGCTGGTGGAGTATTTCCTGAGCGAGCTCTCGACGCGGCACGGCAACCCTGCGCCTCGTCTATCGCGCAAGGTGCGTGAAGTGTTTCTCGGGTACCCCTGGCCTGGCAATGTGCGCGAGCTACGCAACGTCCTCGAAGTGCTGTGTTTGTTGCGCCCGGGCAAGAACGTACAGCTGCACGACCTACCGGAAACCGTACGGCGTGCGACTTCCGTATCGGAACAGAGCCTCGCGACACTCACACTCGACCTATATCAGCCGCTCAACTCGATGGTCGAGCAGATCACGGCGGCCGTACTCGCAGCTGAAGGCGGCAACCGTACTCGCACCGCAAACCGCCTCGGAATCAGCGTGAGAACCATCCAGCGCCACGCGATCGTCGAAGCACACGGACTTGCCTCGACCGGTCCCGCAGCAGCGGCTGGGCACGGACGGCTCGCTCACACGAAGCGCTGACGCCGCACAAGCCCTAGCTCGACGTACACGTGGCTGCACACAGGCAGTCGACGTGCACGCGTATGCGCGTCGCGACCTGCCGCGAACTCTCAAGAAACCCGCGCCTTACGTCAGGTACGTCATTTTGACGTGGTCCAAAGCTCGCCCCCTCAACTAGCTGTGACTGTCTGACCAAAAGCGCACTGGCGTACGGTGAAACGCCGACATCGCAGACCGGAATGGCCATTCGCGCGTTCCGCGGGTGCATTCGAAACAGGAACCATGCGCAAAGCACCGTAAATGTGTCGCTGGCCCTTCGCTTGCACTTGTCTCGGTTCGTCACGCACGACGTCGCGAGTCGTTGGCGCACGCGAGCGAGTTCGAAACGAAGCATCACGAAACGAACACGGAGGCATTTGTGGCGAATATCAAAGAGTCCCTTACCCGAATCATGCAGGTTGACGGTGCCATCGGGGCCTGCCTCGTAGACAGCAACAGCGGCATGATGCTCGGATCGGAAGGAGGTGCGGGTGTCATCAATCTAGAGATCGCGGCTGCTGGAAACACCGAAGTTGTTCGAGCCAAGCGTAAGGCGATGAGGGCGCTCGATGTCCGAGGCGGCATCGAAGATATGCTGATCACACTGCGTACCCAGTATCACCTCATACGTCCCCTCTCGAGTAACGACGCGCTCTTTATTTATTTGGTGCTCGATAAAACAAAGGGCAACCTGGCCATGTCCCGTCACCAGCTCACGGTGATCGAGCGCGAACTCACGCTCTAGGTCCAGCATCGAAAAGGCGCTCGTGTCGCACGTTCCCACGCAGCGGCACGAGCGACTCGTGCGGGCAATCAAATAAAGCAACAAACCGCGCGTGGTCGTTGCTTCTGCACAGCTCGACGGGTTTTGCGTGAACACGGTACCGGGCTACTTGACGCAGCGTGCTCTGTCTCTCACTCCTTCGGCCATGGCAAAGAAGAGCGCAGGCGAAGCGGGAGCAGGGCTCCGCGGGGTTAAACTAGTCAAGAAGGCGATCGAAGCGGGGCGTGCCGAGGCGCTGGCCTCCCCAGAGCCGGTGGCCTCCGCGATCCTGAAGAAGCTGGTGTTGCCCAACGGCGAGTCCATCTCCTCGAGCATGAAGGAGCTGCTCAAGGTCGACTCTCTCTGGCTAGGCATCGAGTTCGACGAGGATGAAGGCGATATCGAAGCCGTCTCCTTCGAGGACTTGATCGAGGACAATTTCGGACGCAGCTCTCTACACCTCTTCGCGGAAGCGAGCGAGTTGCTCGACGGGGATTGCATCGTCGTCGGTGGCGCATCGGATTCTGTGCGCTTTGTCTACGTAGGCGAGGCGGACGAGTCGGGCGAATATCCCGTGCTCACGGTTCGCAAAGATCCAGAGCCATGGGTCGGTGGGTTCGCTCCGTTTGATGTGTGGGTAGCGCAAGAACTCGGCGCGCTGCCTGCGGGTGCCGAACAGGGGCTGGTACCGCCCGCCTACGAAGAAGCGGCGAAGGCGCTGGCAGACGCCAACGGTGACGGCCGTCTCAGCTTCACTCCCGTCGCCGGCGAACCCGGCGAAGAAGAGGACGAAGAGGAGGA
>CAZEWA010000004.1:19220-32238 GCA_964515685.1 uncultured Polyangiales bacterium
CGAAGACGCGGAAGACGAAGACGCGGAAGACGAAGACGCGGAAGACGAAGACGAAGAAACCTGAGCTCGCGCCCGCTCGACGGAGCCGTGAAGCCACTGCAGCCATGCCCACCCACGTAGGATCGAATGGCTACAGCGCGCGATCTGCCGAGCTAAGCGTCCCCTGAGATGCGCCCCGCGTCGCCGAAGCCCGCGTCATCGTTGAGACCGCCGTCTCCGAGACCACCGTCTCTGAGGCTCGCGTCATCATTGAGACCGCCGTCTCCGAGACCACCGTCGTTGAGACCGCCGTCTCCGAGACTTGCGTCTGGGGGAAATCCGCCTGCCCCAGACATATCCGCCTCGGCCTCATCGCCTGAATTTGTCGAGTTCGCGCACGATTCCGAGCCCGGTCCGTGCCATGTGCCACACGGATTCAACGCGAACAACACCACCACGAGTAAGCTTCTCATCATTCCCTCGGCGCACATGCACGCAGCATGCCCCAGCATGGACTAAGCCGAGTGGGGGGCAACCGACAGCCTAGAATGGCACTACGCTCTTCCAGTCCGAATCCGGATCGAGGAATTGCTCTAGCCAATCAGAAAGTAGCACCCCTTGGCTCTCGACATCTCCGGGCGAGCCCAAGGTCCACACGTGTGCGGTGCTGTCGATGATGAACGAGCGAGCCCCTGGATGGTTCGCGAAGACGTTGTCCTCTAAATCCTTCAGGCCCTGTGTGTACAACCCATCCGGGAAGGTCGCGAGCAGGGCATCGATCGATTTACAGTCGTTGAGTCCGTATCCGAAGAAGGTTTTGATGATGCCGTCTTCTGAGGAACTTATCAGCGCGTGGCGCCGGCTCTTCGTCTTACCGAAGGACCAGCGCACGACTGGCTCGGTCACGTGCCCTGCGGCGACATCGCACGCCTTGCAGCCCGCCGGAACCGAGGCCCCCCACTTCCAAAGCTCTGCCATACGCTGCTGCAAGCACGGCGTGAGGTACTCTTCGCCCAGCGGCGGTCCCGAGTCATTTACAACGTCCACCGGCACGTCCATTCCGAAGCCTTCGAGCGCTTGGATCCAGTTGACCGTAGCCGCGAATCCACCCGCGCTGTAGCCGTTGAGCACCACGCGCGAGGCATTCGAGAACGTCGGCACGAGGCGCGTCAGGTAATGGCGAATGTTTAGGTAACCGGCCTGGGTCCGCCCCTCGTAACCTGAGCCGTCGAGCGCAGCACCGCTAAAGATATCCCCGCTGCAATAGGGGATAAAGACCTTGTTCCAGTCACGGAAGGGGTTCGTCTCGTCGCTTTCATCGAGTAGCCCCAGGCTCGTTTGGCGGAGGAGATGCTCGGCGCGGAAGCCGTTCGGATTGGACGCAATGAGGCAGGTGGTTGCATTGAAACAGGCGCCGCCCCCCTGAATGACGATGAGCAGCTTGTCCGATCCCTCGACAAGCTTGACGCCTAGGCCCGTTGCGGAATCGTCCATGCAGCGGGTTTCAGGAAAGTCGACCCAGGTCCAAGCCTCAGAGGTGGCCTCGGTGATGGGCTCGCCCTTAGGCAGCGGCTCTGTCAACCGATCTCCGCTAAATACGCTCTCCTCAACGGATGCATCCTCGTCGAGCTGCGCCTTTTCTTCGGCCTTCTCATCGCTGCATGCGGCCATCGAGAAGCAAAGCGCAGTGGCAGTGAGGGAGATCACGTACGAAGCTTGCGAAGTGTGCCGCGAGGAATGGTTGAAGAGAGCGGGCTTGATCATCGGCTCGGACGCTAACACGACGACTTAAAGAGTCATCGACCCGACACCCCACTTCCGTGACCCATCCGCCACCTTCGCCACGGCGAGCGCCCCTACAAAACATGCCCTCGACCTCCGATAGTGCGGCGCCTCGGAAGGCACTTTGCGCCACTCCGTTGACAGCCGGGGACGCGCGGTGGGCATCTCTGGGCCACCTGCCGCTACAATCCCGAGCATGGTATCGTTTCGCCCGTTCGGTCTGGCCATCGCGGCCTCTCTAATGGTTCTTGCCACGACGCCTCAGGCCCAGGCTCAGGGAAAAGAAGCTCGCATGAGCAAGCAGGCCCCTCCGTGGGAAGTGGGGACCGCCTCGAAGTCCACGCAAACTACGACCAGCGTGGACAAATCGCTGCAGGCCTTTGCCATGCGCAACGCCTACTCCGACTGCGGCAGTACGAAGGAAAAATCCTCGGTCTCGCGCGATATCGCAGGCTACGAACCTGCCGCCCCCGGCCGCTATCCTGTCTTCGTCTATCTGACTGGAACGTTGATGAAGTTCAACGGCCCCGAGGCGCAGTTTCTGACGAGCGAAATGGCCAAACGAGGCTTTGTCTCTGCCGCTATCGATTACGACAATGCAGCCTATCCCTACTGCCCGACCATGACCGCCAAGGCGAGCTGCATATTTGATGAAAAGGCAGAGACCAGTGCGCTCAGCAAGCTCTGCGCACGCGGAAAAGCCGACTGCAGTCAGGGCATCGTCGTGGCTGGCTTCAGCCAAGGTGCGAATCTCGCGGCACTCTCGGGCAACAACCATCCACAAGTGCGCGCCGCATACCTCATGGGCCATGGAGACAGAGCACTCAACGGCCTCGACGTCTCACGCTGCGCGGATGATGCTGCGACCCGCCTGCTCCCCTCTCAAATGCGCTCGGTAAACGGCGAAAGCGACATGTTCTTTGGCGCGCGCGCACCCGGCGTGAAGAAGCAGCTTCAGAAAGTCGTAGGGCTGAGCTGCAGCCACGACTACGTCTGCACAGGCGAAGGTGACAGCGGCTTCCACATCATCGCAAACGACGACCTCAAAGATGGCTCCGCCGATCACTGCTATTTCCTCAACAGCGCCAACGTTTACTGCTCCACCTACGACGGTCTCGACCCGACGTGGCAGCATGGTTCAGCTCCGTGGTCCGCTGGTCCCAACCTCGACTGGCTCGCGCAGCAGGTCACAAAGCGGTAAGTTTGCACTCTGTATGACCGAGCCAAACGTACGCATCTTTCACAACCCGCGCTGCAGCAAGAGCCGCGAAGCCCTGGCCCTGTTGCGCGAGCATCAGATCGAACCTGAAATCGTGTTGTACTTGGAGCAGGAGCTCTCCGTCGACGCGCTGACGTCACTCTGCGCGACTCTGAATCTGTCGCCCCACGCGCTGTTGCGTACCAAGGAAGCTGCGTACCAGGAGGCAGGCCTGAGCGACAAAAGTTCGCCCTCAGACATCTTTGCCGCCATCGTGGCCGCACCTGTTCTCCTGGAGCGCCCTATCGTCGTAGCCAAGGGCCGCGCAGTGATAGCGCGTCCGCCGACGCTTCTGCTCGATCTCATCGGGACTCACTGAACGCGAGAGCGTGAGTCGCTTCGACGACAGCTGCCTAGTGCGCGATGCCAAACAGCTCTTCGATGGTCTGCTGATGGTACAGGCTGCCTCGAAAGCCCGGTATCCGCTCGACCTCTTGTCCGGCTTGAAAATAGAGCACGGTGGGCGTCGACTGCACCTGCAAGAGCGCCATGGTGCGCGGTGAGGATTCGGCCGCCAGCTCACAGACTTTGACCCTGCCCTTGTACTGTGCGGCGAGCTCCATGACGATAGGCTCGAGACGCCGGCATGGTGCGCACTTTGCCCCCCAGACATCCACCAAGACGGGGATCTGCGACTCGAGTACTTCCACCACGAAGTTCTGATCATCGAGGTGCACCGGCTGCTCCTTGGGTACGAGCCCGATAAGTTTGCTGAAAAAACCCATGGCCCAAGGTTAGTGCCGCCGTGCCGCTCGGGCGACTCGTCCCTCGCACCTGGAGCGCGTCGGGCGGGCCTTTGCGAAGCCGCGCGTCGAGATGGCTTCTCTCGATGAACCCTGTATATAGGGTCCCATGAGTCGCTCTGCTCACCTTGGAGTGGTACTGGCGGCGGCATGGCTATGCCCCCTCGCCACGGCACAAGCGCAGAAGTACGTGCCTTTCGAAGAGTACGGACCACCCACTGCGGATCCAAAGCCTTCCCGCGGCATTGGCGGCCTGGTGGTTGGGTCGGCGGGCTTGTTTATCGCCACGCTCAACCTCGCCACGTTGCCGATCTGCCAGGCTTCTTTTTATCCGGACGACGCCAGGACGACCTGCAGGGCGCTGTCGTTCGGTTTCGCCAGCGTGGCCACCTTAGTCGCGATCCCAGCGCTCAGCATCGGAATCGTCAAACGCCGACGCTACAAAGCCTGGAAGGCCAGACGCTTTCCGCGCGTCGCAGCCTTGCCTACTCTTGTTCCACAGCCGCAGGGAGCGACACTTGCCATCCATGGGCGCTTCTAAAGCCCTGCGCGGAGCGTTACTCCCAAATGCGTGCGTCCTTGGGAACAACTGCGGGCTGTCTCGCGGTTACGTGCGTCAATGAGCCATTTGACTCCTCCGTCTAATCTGGAGACTCTTTAAGAGATGGCCAAGGTCTCGCTAGATTGCAGTCTGCCTTTGGCTCGCTTCGACGGAGTGGACCTATCGCAGGCAATCGCAGAAAACCCGTTTGATTACATCGTCGTGGTCGATCGCGTCGGCATGTATTTGTATATCAATCGACCGGCCAAAGGCTGGAAAATTGAGGACTTGATCAACAAGGCCAACCTGTACGACTTCATCCCCCCGGAGAACCATGCGTTAGTGCACGACGCGCTGCGCGAGGTTTTCGAGGGCGGTCGCCCCGCATACTACGAGGTGTACGTTCCCTCGAACGATACCTGGTATGCCAACGTCGTATCTCCAATCCGCAGCCAGGGCCCGGATACGGCTCGCGTCATCGCTGCATCGATCATGGCTCGCGACTGCAGTGCGCACAAACGTGCTGAACAAGCCTCGAAGCAACGCGACAAACGCTATCGCATGATCGTCGAAAGCACTCGCGACGGCATTTTGCTGCTGGACATGCGGGCCCGTACTACCTTCGCCAACTCGCGCTTTGAGCAGATGCTCGGCTACGGCCCCGGGGAATTGCTAGGTCGTCCCTTGCTGGATTTCGTAGACGAAGCCAGCCGTGAGGCCGCTTGGCGTCAGTTCGAAGCCAGCACACAAGGTAAGCACGAGGTCTGCAATCTCAGCTTTCGCCACAAAAGTGGTGGAGAAATTTGGGGGATGGTCTCGGGAGATCCGAGCCATGACGAAGCCGGAGCAGTCAATGGCGTAATGGCCATGATAACCGACCAGACTGAGCGTAAGCGCCTGGCCAACGAGGTCGTGCGAGCACAACGTGTCGACGCTGTGGGGCGCCTCGCAGGCGGCGTCGCCCACGACTTTAACAACCTGCTGACAAGTATCATTGGCTTCGGCAGCTTGCTGGAGCGCTCACTGCAAGGGCAGACACGCGCACTTCTCGATGTCGGCTATATTCTCGAGGCAGCCGATCGAGCGAGCACTCTGGTGAGGCAGCTCCTTGCGTTCGGCGGCAAGCAGAATTCACGCGCAGCGAGCGTCGATCTGAATCGCATCGTCCGCACTCTGCGCCCCATGCTGCAGAGCGTCCTGCCCGATGACGTCGCGCTGATCCTGCAGGTGCCGAAAGAAACCTGCTACGCGCACGTGGACCCAGGGCAAATCGAACAAGTTCTGCTGAACCTTGTGATCAACGCGCGTGACGCCATCTCCGCGCGTGGCCAAATCACGATAAGCCTGGCCCATGCGCCGGCAGAAGCATCTGGCGGAGCACGCCCGCGCATAGCGCTGCGAATCGCCGACGACGGCTGCGGCATCCCAGCCTCCATGCTCGAACGAGTCTTCGACCCGTTTTTTACGACCAAGAGCGCAGAACAAGGCTCGGGTTTGGGACTCTCGGTCGTGTGCAGCATCGTTCAGGAGAACGGCGGCAGCGTGGGCGTGGAGAGTACCGTGGGCGAAGGCACGGTGTTTACGTTGCTCTTTCCGATGACAGAAAAGGGTGCGCTTGAATCAGGGGTCCCCACCCGAAGCGACCTCGCAGGCGGGCAGGAAACCGTGCTTCTCGTGGAAAATAACGAACTCGTGCGCGAGAGCACCCAGCGCATGCTCGAAGCCCTCGGCTATCAGGCCCTGCTCGCTTCTTCCTGTTCAGAGGCCATCAAGCTCTGCGCCTCCTGCGATTTGCCCATCGCAGTCGCGATTTGCAACGTGATCATGCCCGAGATGAATGGTCCGGAACTCATCGCGCAACTGCGAGAAAACCGGCCGGCCTTGCGCAGCCTGTTTCTCTCTGGCCACTCCGAAAACACGCACGCCACGCGCGGCCTCAGCAGCGCAGAGATCGTGCTCGTCAAACCTTTTGCATTGCCATGCCTAGCACGCGCGATGCGCAACGCTCTCGACAACGCGCATCCCTCGCCCTGCTGAGTCCCGCCTTTTCCTGGCGTGCCGGGCGCAGACTCCGTGCGTCTGTTAGGCTCGGCGGACCATGGCCCCTAAGCGGCGCAGTCTGTCGCGAACCCTCCGCTACCTCTACCACCGGCTTTTCCCTCGGCATGAGCGCAGTTCATCGGTGGCACTGTCGGTGGCGCTCGGCGTATTCATCGGCGTGCTGCCCACGCTGGGAATCGCACTTCTTCTGACCGCGCTCGTTGCGCAGGTACTTCGCATCCCCAAGGGACCAGGTCTGGCAGCCTCCTTCATCGCCATCCCGCCCACCCTCTTCTTCTTCTTCTATCCGCTCGGATACTTCGCTGTGGGGCTTCCTCTCGTGCGTCCCCCTACGCTCAGCTTCGACTTTTTGGACGAGTTCAAGAAGCTTACGTTGATGAACGTGACTGAGGTTTCGTCGCGACTCTGGAACGACGCCCAAGATCACGTCATCGCCTTTCTCTTGGGCATGCTCATCGTAGCCAGCGTGAGCGGTCTCATCGCCTTTGCTTTGACCTATACGGTCATGGAGAAGAAGCAGAGAGCGCGCATCGAACGGCGCAGAGCCAAGCACGCGTAGCCCGCCCACACTGCGCGGTGCGCGCCCGAGACGTGAGCGAGATTCCGATCCCTTCGCCCGTCTGCGACACGCGCAAGTCCGCTTTTCAACCCCGCGATCGAACCTGCTCCGCGATCTGGGAGTGTCTTACTTGGAACCTACGCCCACTTTCTGTGCGGCATGGAGGTTGCTGTAAGCACTGTTGTCGGTTGATGACGGCGCCGGCCGTCGAGGAGTGTCGATGACGAAGAAAAGGTCAGGATCATGGGCGACTGCGACCGCAGTCGCGATGGCGATGTTTGCCCTTACTGGCAGCGCCAGTGCCCAAGAGGGACAGGAAAACCAGAGGAAGCTCGAGTCCAGCGACTTCGTCGCACGCGACAACCAGGGGCAGGTGGTGCGCAGAGATGATGCTGCTGGCTTCGGTCAGAGCGGACAGTGGACGTTCTCCACCGATGCAGCTCTCTCGTTCGAACGCCGAACCCAAAGTGGGGTGCCGTCGACCTCCACGCTGAGCATCCTGCCCGCGGCCGACTACTTCATCATGAAGAATCTCTCGATTGGTGGCGTCATCGGCGTGGTCTATCAAAAGACCGGCGACTCGAAGGCGACGGCATTCAAGCTCGGACCGCGTGTGGGCTACAACATCGAGTTCAGTCGCTTGGTCTCGTTCTGGCCGAAGATAGGCATTTCCTACTCCCACACCAAGAACAAGCACTCAACCGAGATCAACGGCCAAGACTTCACCAGCACCACCAAGAACAACGCCGTTCAGCTCAATATTTTCGCGCCTGTCATGGTGCACCCAGCATCGCACTTCTTCGTGGGTTTCGGTCCCTTCGTCGACACCGATTTGAACGGAGACCACCGGGCCACAATCTGGGGACTTCGCCTCACCATCGGCGGCTGGCTCTGACACGACGCCGCTGCGAGCGCGCGAGGGAGTGCAACCCACACCTCGGGACAGACAGCGACACTCCAGCAAACTAAAGCACAACGAAACGGGCGCTCAACCAACGGGATGAGCGCCCGTTTTCGTCTCTGATGAGACGATTCGGCCCTCTCCCAGCATCGCGCACGCACTCTCGCGATACCTTTTTAGAGGTCTCAGCTCTCGGCGCGCGGCGCAGGCCCATCTGCACGGCGACAGGCGTAGCGCACGCGATTCCCGTCGGCCTTCGCCGAGCAGCGGTACACGGCGCTGCCGCATGTCGCCTGCCAAGTCTCTTCTCCGCCTGCGTACACCTCGTCGAAGATCTTGATGTCGTCAAATCGGCAAGGGGTTCTACGCGCAGTCACGAGCTTGTGCTCCGCGCCGCAGACCGCGACGAAGCTCAGGCACAAGCAGACACATACGCCACGCACGCGCCGTTTCGCCGCGCGCAGACTTGAGCGGCTCGTTGAGTGGGGTTCGTTCAAGCGCTTGCTCCGCACACACGTAGCAGCAGGGCCCGCCGCTCCATGTGCGATACCACGTGGGGACCCATCCAGGGAACCCCAATCGGCGCCCCGCACAGACCACCGCGAAGCACAGCCAAGCACGAGCAGGAGCGCGACGAACAACGTAGTCAACGGCGCCTCGCGCCATGGCCATCTCTGGCCAACCTCTCGAGCTCACACAATCTGGATGTGCGTCCCTGAGCCCAACCTCGTAAACCTCGGGCAGGAGGCCCCATGGCTACGTCATTATCGACACTGTTGAATCAGGCACAATGGAGCGACTCCGGGCTTTCCATCGACGTACCTGACGACTGGCTACAAGGCCGCAGTCTATTCGGTGGACTTCAGATAGCCATCGCGGTCCACGCGATGCGGCGCTTGGTCCCTGGCATTCCTTTGCGCACCGTGCAGGCCACGTTGATAGCGCCACTGTCAGGTAGCCTGCGTGTGCTGCCCCGTGTGCTGCGCACGGGCAAAAACGCAACGCACGTCGAGGCGCGTTTCGTAGACGAACACGAGGCCACGCAGCTCGTGTGCATCGCGGTATTTGGGGCGGCTCGCGCATCGAAGGTTGCGGTCACACCAGCTCAGCCCGAGGTCACATCGGCTTCGCCCGTCACGATGCCATTCATCCCCGGACTGACCCCTGAGTTCACCCAGCACTTCGACGCCACACTCTTGCGCGGCGGTTTTCCATTTTCAGGCTCTACTTCGACTGAAGCTATCTTCTCCCTTGGCATTCGCGATGTGGGCCCCTTCACGGAAGCGCATCTCATCGCGCTCGCGGACTACGCTCCACCGATCGGGCTATCCCATCTGACGCAGCCTGCCCCAGGCAGCACGCTCACCTGGATGCTCGAGCTGCTCGCCGACGACTTTCAGCACCTCCCGTTGTCGGGTTTCCGCGTCGATGCGAACATGTCCGCTGCGCGTGATGGCTACACCAGTCAATCTGTGATGGTCTGGGGTCCAGGCAGGCAGCCGCTCGCCATCGGCGCGCAGAACATGATGGTGTTCGGCTGACCGCTCTCGTTTCCGATCAATCTTCGAGAGCGGACAAATCTCGCACGGCGCCTTGGTCGGCGCTCGTTGCGAGCAAGGCATAGGCCTTCAAAGCAGCCGACACTCGACGCGGACGAACGTTCTGCGGCTTGAACGCGGTACGCCCTGTGCGACGCGCTTGCAGCTCCCCTTCCTCGACCAAAAGCTCGATGCTTCGGCGCGGAATATCGATGCGGATGAGATCGCCGTGCGCAACCAACGCGATGGGACCTCCCGCTGCCGCTTCAGGCGAAACGTGTCCGATGGAGAGGCCGCTCGTGCCACCCGAAAAGCGCCCGTCCGTGATGAGCGCGCAGGCTTTACCGAGGCCCTTCGATTTGATGTAGCTTGTGGGGTAGAGCATCTCCTGCATGCCTGGTCCGCCCTTGGGCCCCTCATAACGTACCACCACAACGTCTCCGGCCTTCACGCGGTCTTGCAGAATGGCCTCGACCGCCTCTTCCTGGCTCTCGACGACGAAGGCCGGGCCCTCGAACACATGCAGCTCTGCCTCGACGCCCGACGTCTTCACGACGCAGCCATTAGGCGCCAAGTTGCCGTAAAGCACCGCGAGGCCTCCCTCCAACGAATACGCGTGTTCGATGTTTCGAATACAGCCTTCCTTGCGATCGTCGTCGAGCGTCTTCCAGCGCGTGCTCTGACTGAATGCAACCTGCGTAGGAATGCCCGCAGGCCCGGCGCGGAAGAATGTGTGCACGGCCTCGTCCTTGGTTTGCACGATGTCCCACTTCGCGAGCGCCTCACCCAAGGTCTTCGCGTGCACTGTGCCCGCATTCGTGTGCAACAGACCGGCACGTGCAAGCTCACCTAGAATAGCCATTACGCCGCCCGCACGGTGCACATCCTCGACGTGATACTTCTGCGTATTCGGAGCCACTTTGCAGAGCTGCGGCACACGACGCGACAGGCGGTCGATGTCTTTCATCGTGAAGGGCACGCCACCTTCTTGGGCGGCCGCCAAGAGGTGCAAAATCGTGTTGGTGGAGCCACCCATCGCGATGTCGAGACTCATCGCGTTTTCGAAGGCTTCGAACGTAGCAATGGAGCGTGGAAGCACACTCTCGTCGTCCTGCTCGTAGTAACGCCGCGCAAGCTCAACGATGCTCGAACCCGCGCGCTCGAACAGCTCTCGACGATCGGAGTGCGTCGCGAGTTGCGTGCCATTTCCTGGCAGCGAAAGTCCCAGCGCCTCCGTCAAACAGTTCATGGAGTTCGCGGTGAACATACCCGAGCAGGAGCCACAGGTCGGACATGCGGAGCGCTCTACCTCCGCCACCGTAGCGTCATCCACCTTGCTATCGGCGGCCATCACCATCGCATCGATGAGATCGAGCTTGTGCTTGGAGAGCTTCGTTTTACCGGCCTCCATGGGTCCGCCCGAAACGAAGACCACCGGAATATTGAGGCGCATCGCTGCCATCAACATGCCAGGCGTAATCTTGTCGCAGTTGGAGATGCACACCATGGCATCTGCCGTGTGCGCATTCACCATGTACTCCACGGAGTCGGCAATGATGTCGCGCGAGGGCAAGCTGTAGAGCATGCCGTCGTGTCCCATCGCGATGCCATCGTCGATGGCTATCGTGTTGAATTCCTTGGCCACACCGCCAGCCGCCTCGATCTGACGCGCTACAAGCTGGCCCAAGTCCTTGAGGTGTACGTGCCCAGGGACGAACTGCGTGAACGAATTGACGACCGCGACGATGGGCTTGTCGAAATCTCCGTCCTGCATCCCGGTGGCTCGCCAAAGCGCGCGCGCGCCGGCCATGTTGCGACCAGCCGTGGAAGTCTTGGAGCGATAGATGGGCATGTAGATCCTCTCACCTCGCAATGTGACGCAAGGCTTGCCCAGCATAAAGTGCAATAATCGCAACTGAGCGTTGCGTATGGCGCAATGTTTCGTGGCCCGCAGATTCCCACCGAGAATAGCGAGCCTCCCAGCCCCCGCCGCTTTCTATCCGCTAGCTCGAGGTCGGACCCTTGCCGCCAATTTTTCGCGCTTTTGGCCCAATTGGCATCGAGGCACAACAGCGTTCATGCTTCTTCCGCTTCGCGGTACCCATCGCCACCGCGAACACGCGGCTTATCCCGAGGCCCCTGTCCTCCCCGTAGTGCCCGGTGCTTCGCGCAGCGCAACCGAGGAGGACGCCGAGGCCCGCTCGTACCGGAAGGGGCTTAGATTCGTGAGGACCATGAATGCCATCGTCGTCGAAGGCGGCGCCATGCGGGGCGTATTCGCCGCAGGTGTCCTCGATTTCCTGCTGGAACAGGGCCTCGATGAGCCCGATTTGGCGATCGGCGCCTCTGCGGGCGCATGCAACCTAGCCAGCTTCCTGGCACGCCAACACGGACGGAACCTGCGTTGCTACACGAAGGTGATGACGCGCAAAGAAATGTTTAGCTTGCGGCGGGCACTGCGCGGTGGACACTACATGGATCTCGACTGGCTGTGGGACGAGCTTGCACGCCAGGAGCCACTCGACGAACAAACGCTCGCCGCCCGGCGCACCGCGTTTGTATCCGTGGCTACCTGCGTAAACACAGGCGTGGCGCGCTACCTCACGCACGAGCCCCCCTTCATTCACGCTGAGCTCAAAGGCGGCTGCGCGCTGCCCATGCTGTACCGCGGCCCCGTGCGCATACGCGAGCATTCGGTGGTCGATGGCGGCATCGTCGATCCCATCCCCGTAGTCGAGGCCTATCGCCGCGGTGCCCGTCGCATCGTCGTGATCCGCAGCCGCCCGCACGCCGTGGTGAAGCAACAAAGCCCCCTCGATCCGGTCGTGTCCGCCTTGCTCTCCAAGCGTCCGCATCTCGCCCGCGCAGCACGCAAAGTGGCGCACCGTTACCAGCAAGCCGTGGGCTTTTTACAGAAACCACCAGACGACCTCGCGCTCTTACACCTGGCTCCAGAGCAGCCGCTGCGCACAACACGAACAAGTCGAAACTCAAAAGACCTGCACGCGGACTACGAGCTCGGTCGCCGCATGGCAAAGCAGCATCTGCCGCAGTTAGAGGCGCTCCTTACGTAAAGGAGCGCAGTCGGCCGCGATAGGTGGGATGCCTCACGCGTACAGACTCGGTCTCGCGTTACCAAGAGAACACGCGCCTCGGAAACGATCGAAACCTAGGCATAGCAAAATCACGGCAAACGCAGCAAAGGTCGAAGAAGTCACTTTCGACGCTCAGCATGTCAGTACCTCAGACCATGCCATGTGCCACGGTGTGCGCATGTCTTACTCCTTGGTTTTTGATTCGAAGGGCACACGACGCGCATTCCGCCCGATGCTCGCTTTGGGGCTCTGCCTTGGGCTTGCTATGAGCGCTGCCTGCGGCGAAGAGACTCCAGAGGCGACTCAGGACAACTCTCCCATCAACACGCCTCCGCCCACGCCGGATGCGGGTGCCGAGAACCCGTGGGAAGACTACGTTCCACCTCCCTACACGCCCCCCGCCGAGACGCCCACAGACGCGGGCGGAGAGTTTCCGGAGGAGCCCGTAGACGGCCCGGATGCAAGCGAGCCGCCCCCTGAAGAGCCGCCGCCCGTGAGCGAGCCTCCTCCTGTCGGTGGCGGCAAGTGGACGCTCAACGCGGACAGCGCGCCGGAGTGCCC
>CAZEWA010000004.1:32338-53520 GCA_964515685.1 uncultured Polyangiales bacterium
CATGTAAGCGGCGTCCGAAGTAACCAACGTTGACGCTGAACGCTGGCACGTGGAGTGCACAGTTCTCCGCTGTTTCGAAGCAAGCAGGAGGACACATGGCTTTCCAATTCACCCGCGTTCTTATCGTGACTGGCAGCATCGTTGCGGCTCCGTGCTGGGGCTCCGCGCAAGACGTCACGCCACCAGGCAGCCCACACACGCACTCGCCCGCCGACAGCGCTAGCAAGGCGGCCAGCGACGCCGCCAAGGGCGCAAAGCCGCAGCTCGAGTACCGCGGGAAGGTCTCGGATGTGTGGAAGGCTGAGGTGCGCAAGCACGGAGACGACAAGGACAACAAGATCGTGCTGATCGAGACGGACCTGGGTCAAATCGTGCTCGCCGACCTTGGACCTTCGGACAAAGTCTCCGTCGAAGAGGGCTCGGACGCGCTCGTGATAGGCCAGGTCCTCAACGTAGGTGGAGCAGCGCGTTTCGTGCCGCAGACCGTTCGTGTCGGCAAGGACGCCCCAGCGCCCGCAATCGGTGCCAAGGCCCCAGGCGACAAAACACGCGCAAAGCAACCCGAGCGCCAGAAAGTATCGGGCAAGGTGCTCGACAAAGAGAAGATGAGCGCGAAGGAGTCGAAAATCGACCACCAACTCGCGGTGCTCGAGATAGCGCCAGACACACGCATCTTGGTGGATCTCGGCCCGAGCGATCAGCTCAAGGCAATCGACATCGACGAGGGCGATAAGCTCACGATCGATGGCCAGAACCTAGAGATCAACCAAGCGTTCGTCTTGGTCGCAGACAACGTTCAGAAGGGCGACAAGAAGGTGCGCATCCAGCACCAGGCAGCGCCCCGCGGCAAAGCAGACGCTAAAACACGAAAGCTCGCCCCGACGCTCGAAAACGAGTAGGAAGCGCTGTAGTAGGCCGACGCGCCCGAGTTTTTCGGACGCGTTGCGCCTGCCTAGGCCTTCCTCGCGCGAGTGTTCATGGACCAGGGTGTACGCTGGAATCTTCGTCATGTGACCTTTCCTGCGCTGCTGCGAAGAGAGCGTGGCGATGGCGGCTGCGAGCTATACCAGCCAGGCCACGCCACCTCCCTCGATGTGGAGCCAGAATCTCGCGAGCTCGTCGAAGCCATCCTCGAAGGCTTTGAGACTCCGCGCACCGTAGATGCGTTCCTGCGAGCGCAGGACGGCATTCCAGCCGACCTCGTCACGCTCTTGGTGCGCAGCGGATTTGTGGTCGAAGAAGACGAGTTAGATTTCTTGCAGCACGGCTTCATGCGGCCCGTGCCTGTGCCCGTGGGCGAGGCATGGAGCTTCTCGGATCTCCCCGAGCTCGCCTACCCAGGAGGCTTTGTGGTCGTGGGCGTCCCCGTAGACATGGGCTCGCTCGGGCCAAGCGGCGCGCGGCATGGGCCCAGCGAGATTCGCAAAGTGGTAAATGGCCCCCTACTCACCGGGCAGGGCGACATCGTCGACTATGAGTTCGGGCGTTTGTATCCCCAGTGCACGCCCCAGATCTCAGACCTCGGCGACATCGAACCCGATGGGGCGCGTATGGATCACGTAGGACTCCGTCTCCGCAAAGTGCTGCGCGAGCTCCTGCAGCGCCACATGCGCCCGCTGGTTCTCGGCGGCGATCATTCCGTGACCCACTACGTGCTCGCCGAGACCATTTCGCAGGTGGAACGCTTCGGCATTCTGCACTTCGATGCGCACGCAGACATGGGTCCGAGCCACTGCCTGTCGCACGCCAACATCTTTGCCGAAGCCATCGCAAGTCCCAACGTCGAGCACATCGTGCAGATAGGTTTGCGCGGCATGGAGCGCCTATCTCCCTTTGCCCAGCGCATATCTTGTCCCAAGCGCACGGTAGTCAGCGCCCGGGAGAGCAAGCTGGGCAAGGCGCTCGCCGTGCTCGAAGCCCTGCCTCGCGATATCCCCTACTACTTGAGTTTCGACATCGACTGCATCGATCCTTCAGTCGCACCCGAAACTGGGACACCCTCATCTGGCGGAATCAGCGCAAGCTTGGCCACGGAGTTGGTCGACTACATCGCACGCACGTTCGAGCTTCTCGGCGCCGACTTCGTGGAGGTCTCTTCATCCGGCGTCCCCCCCAATCGCGCAGCGCACCTGGCCGCAGAGCTCCTGCAGCGCTGTGTGCTCGGACAAAGCCGCTTTGAACCGCTCAGCACCGACGTGTATCAAATGCGCTGAGCGATCCATCCTCCGCATTTTTGGAGGTATACAGCTTACGCCCGCCCCCGCTTCCTACACGCGCCCACGCGCACTCCAGAACTTTTGTTGTGCGCTCTCGAACAGAGAACTTGTCAGCTGGGCCCCTTCGCACGCACCCTCGTTATGTCCCCCGTTCACTCGGACCTGACTCGAGCTTGGGAGTAACGTTTGGTGTCGCGAAAGCCAGCGCATGCAGTTTGTTTCATCGTCCTCTGTGAGCTCGTCGCCTGTGGTCGGCCCCAGCCGGTTCCCAGTGCGGTCGACCAGGCCACGGCAGCCGACGCAGACCTGCCGGTAGGTCCTCAGCCCAGCATCTCCAAAGAAGAGGAAGCGCTGCGCCCCCGTGACGACCTACCCCCGGAAAAGCGAGCCCTGCTTCGCGTTCAAGGTGAAGAGCGCTGGGTCGACGCGGAGGCCATCCAGGCAGTGGGCTACACGCTCGTCGACCTAAGCGATAACTGGACCCCGCTTATTTTCCGTGAAGATCATTTGGAAGACGGTACGCCTCTCCATAACCGCTATCGACGCGTGTTTTTGGGTCTCGCCAATGATGAACTCGACAACGATGGTGTACCGCTAGAGCCGGGCCGTAAAAACTACCTCGAACTCTACGGCATCTTCCCGACGCTATCGGTGTTGCACGAACGCTTCTTGTCGAGCCCCGACCGCGACTGCCACGACCAGGAGAGCGTTGAGGTCCTGGCAGCCGTCGAGTCAGTCTCCTACGTAGCACCGCAGAACTTGGCCAAGGATGCGCGGCGCCTCGCCAAGACTGAAGCCGAGCTCGAAGTAGCCAGAAAACGCGCAAAGGTCGAGACGTTCGCAGAGCTCGCGCAGCAAGATCCGCAGTTTCTGCCCAAAGTCCAGCTATTGGAGAAACGCGCGGCCGAAAAACTCGCCATGGCGGCCGTTGAGCGACGCCTCGAATGTGAAGGCATCTTGACGCCAGCGAGTCGTCACAAGCACGGCATCTACGACGAGCCCATGCGCTTGGCTGTGCGCGCGTTTCAGCACAAGAACATGATCTACGAGTCCAATTTTCTCAGGCGGCAAACCGTCAATGCGTTGGCACGCCCACCTTTGGAAAACGACTACGATGGCTTGATGCGCGTGATCCGCGAACGCGTGGTCTCGTCTGCCGCAATCATCGAAGATGGCAGTGCCGGCACCGGAAAAAACGCACCGCCAGACCTCGCTACGGATTACACGCAGAAGACGCTGGAGCAGCTTGGCCTTCTCAGCGCCGAAGATGCGTTCGCCTTCTTCAAGCGGCATAAACGAGAGGTCTTCCGCACACTTCGCGCAGCGATCAAGCTCCCGAAGCGCCCTGACTACTACGCCGAACACATGGATCTCTCCATCGTGATCGATCGCGGGGACGTCCACTATGACCTCCCCTTCGACAAGGCCGGTAACTTCAAGCTGCCCGTCCGCAAGCGCTACCCGACCCTCACGCTGTTCGTGACCCACGAAGGCAAGCAGATCCCGCTAGCGCGTTGGCGCACTACCATCGGCGGCTGGCGCTCGGAGCAGGCGACGGACGGCTATGAATACTACCGCTACAAAATGTCGGACGTAGGACCGCGCGTCATCCGGCAAATCGTATCAGGCCCTGTTTGGATAGCCCCCGCCTCCACTCCGATCCGCTCCCTGGTCAAACCCAAGACCATTAACGGTTCGCAGACGAAGGTCGTGAACTACGACGAACTCGGCCCTGGCTACCTCTCGGCCTATGGCGTAGTCGCGGGTTATTTCGTGATTCCGGGTCTCAATGGTCGCCCTGACCACGACAATGGCGTTCGCGCGCACGGCTCATCGGACTACCTCTCCATCTACAGTCCGCACGGCTTTTCCCATGGCTGCCACCGCCTGCCCAACCACATCGCAGTGCGCCTCTACTCCTTCATCTTGGGACACCGCAACAGGGTCGTCGCGGGCGATCAGCCGCTGGGTTTTACGCGTCAGTTCTTACAGAACGAGACGGTCTACGAGATGCGCATCCCCTCGCGCGGATACGCGTACTACTTGGATCCGCCTTTGCCGGTGAACGTGCTCGAAGGGCAGATCAAAGGCGACCAGAAGAAACCCATCATCGGCTACGTGCCCAAGCCGAACGAACGCTACCCCGGCCCTCCACCACCTGCACCCGATAGCCCAGAAGCCAGAGCCGGCGGAGGCGGAGGAGAATGATCATGCGCACCCAGTCTCTCCAGGCATCTCGCGTGCTCCGCGTCGTCGTCGGTGGCGCGCTATGGCTCCAAGCGAGCTTCGTTTCAGCTACGCCGCCCGCAACCCCTGAAGCGGGCACCACGAACTCCGCGCCCTCCCCCAGCGCCCCGGCCTCGACGGAAACCGCAACTCCAGCGCCGGACGAAGAGCCTACGCACGCCACGATCTCCTTCTCCACTGTCCCGAATGTGACGGCCGTGGTGACCTGGGGGCGCAAGATCTTGGGCCAGATCAAGCCCGGAAAACCCCTCGTGATCGTGCGTCCACGCGACAGCGGCCCGCTCGATGTCATCGTGCGCGCAAAAGGGTACTTGGCCGTCCAAACCCGCGCGCACACGTTCACCGATACACGGGTCGCCGTAAAACTGACTCCGGTCGACAAGAAGAGCGAACTTCTCGGCTATCGGGCGCCCATTGAGCCGGAGGTCGATGTCGCCGACGAGGCAGCCCTCAGCGCCGCTGCTGCCGGTGATGCAGGGGTCGCGCCCGAGCAAACGCCGCCTCACCCCTGACGTCCGCTTCCGCAGGGCGGGTACACACCGCGCCCAAATGGCTCCCGCCGCCTGGGGCGCTTGCAGCTATTGCTCCACTCTGATAATTGGTCCAACCAATTTAGGAGAACAGCGGATCTTCGAGCCAATCGAAGTCTCCGACGGACCTGCCAATATCAAAACGGCACAAATCGTGGCAAATCGCCCGGCCAGGGCTTTTGCGCTACGAATGGTGCCACTTCCTGAGCCACAGCCCCTATCAACCCAAAAGCGAGCGCTTTCGGCGCGTGCTCGTCGCCCACCGCCTCCATCACTTCAAGAACGAGCACTATTGGATGGGGGTCACTTCCTATCTCGGTGACCGCACCCTAGGCACGTATCCGGATCAGCACAGCGTTGAGAAGTCTCCGACAGTGCGCACCCTAGGCGTCCCCACCTAAGGGCAACGTTCGGCCCGCTATTGCGTGCACCGCAGGCGTTTGTCAGGTCATCGCTCCTTCGTCCCCTGACGCGAGGGCAGCCCTGCCACCTCACGATTGGCCGCTGAAGTCGTCTGTTTCATTCGGCCAAGATGCGCGGAGCGGGTCACCAGTTCGCGCAGTCTCTCCGTAACGACCGGCGTCAACAGGGCAAGACAGCGGACATTGCCCGTCTGTGCTTGCATCGCCGGATACTCCGTCGGAGACACCAAAACGACGCCTGTGAGCCAGCGGTGTACCTCCTGGACGCGCGCTAACAACGCAATGCCGTTGATGTCAGGCATACGATAGGCCGTACAGATGGTGTCGAACTCCCGACGCTTCATCATGTGAAGCGCCTGGTCCTCGCTGTTCGCGGAAACCACATCGAATAAACCACTCAACGCAGACCGAATGCTGTCGGCACGCGCTGCGTCGTCTTCAACTACTAGAACTGAAACGAGCACGGACATGGCACTGACTCTACCGAAGCTACGCATCGCGTTGAATGCACGAATGCTTGCGCTCCCCGCCAGACTATTTTCAAGGTGACTTTCCAGACATCTACACTGAGAATTCCAGGGTTCATCTTCTGACCTAGGGCTACTCGCATGTCCGCCGACACGGCTCGTTTGCCACCATCTGCCGTTTTTGGGTCCTTAAACGACTTCATTTCCGACCCCGGTCGCGTCGATGCCGTCATGCGAGAAGTCTACGCACGCGGCGACCGACTGATGTGCTGGATGATCTCGCTCCACCTCGCTCTGAGCGTCGTGCTCGCGAGTTTCTACGACACCTGGGTGGCATCACTCGCCATTTCCGGTGCAGCCAGCTCGATGTTCTTCCTGTCGGTCACGCTACTGCCGCGGCATCGCGCTACCCGCATCATCGCCGGCATTGCGCTCCAGATCTTCTGCGCCCTGCACATCTGGCAGATGCACGGCATGGCAGAGATGCACTTCTTCTTCTTCACCGCCTTCACCGCGATGGTTGCCTACCAAGATGGCGCCTCGATGTGGCCCGGTACGCTGCTCATCATCGCCCAGCACATCCTGTTTGCCGTCCTCCACAACTCGGGCGTCAATCTGTACTTTTTCGAATCTTCCTTCGTCAGTATCTCCCGTCTCGTCTTTCATTTCGGCATCGCCATTCTTCAGGTCACGCTGTGCGGTATTTGGGCCCATTCGTTGCGCAACAAGGCGCTGGTCGAAGGCTATCAACGCGAGTGCCTTGAAGCCTCGCGCCAAAAGCTGGAAGAAGACATGGTCGCGCGGGTTGCTGCTGAGCGTGCACTGGCATCGAAGGAAGCAGAAGCCCGCCTCGGCATCGTGGCCAATCACACCTCGAACGGCGTCGTCATTGCGGATGAAACGGGCCGAATCAACTGGGTGAACTCCGCATTTGAGCACTTGTCAGGAACCTCCTTTGATCAGGTGCGCGGCAAGAATCGCTTCGACTTGTTGAAGCAAGCAGGCGCCGACGCAGACCGAGTCGAAGACTTGAGGCGAGTCGTCGCAGAAACTGGCGACGCAGCAGCCGAATTTTTGATCTCGGTGGCGGGTACTCCGCAGTGGCTGTTCATCCAAAGCAAGCGCGTACAGGTTGGCGAGACTCGGCAACTCGTGTGCGTCGAAATCGACGTGACGTCGCGCAAGGAAGCCGAGCGAGAGCTTGAGCACGCGAGAGTCCGCGCCGAAGACGCGGCCCGCGCCAAGGGCGATTTCTTGGCTACCATGAGCCATGAGATGCGTACCCCCCTGAACGGCATTCTGGGGATGAGCGACATGCTTGCGCGCACGCGACTCGAACATCGTCAGGCGGAACATCTCGAGACGTTGCGCACCTGCGCCGACAACCTGCTGGCACTGGTGAACGACGTACTCGACCTGTCGAAGGTGGAGTCAGGCAATCTCGACCTCGAGGAGACTCCCTTCGAGCCGCGCCTCTTGGTGGACGATGTGCTCGCCATGAACGCCGTGCGCGCGCAGTCGAAGGAAATCGAGCTATTTGCTGTCGTCGATCGCAACATTCCGGAGGGGATGTTGGGCGACATGACACGCGCCCGACAAACGCTCACCAATCTCGTCGCAAACGCCGTGAAGTTCACGCAAACGGGCGAAATCGAAGTAAGCGTGTCACTCAAAACTCCACCCACAGATGAGCCCAATGCCTTTGTAGAGTTCTCTGTCCGCGACACAGGCATCGGTATCGACGCCGCCACCCGCAATCGCCTGTTCTCCCCGTTCACGCAGGCAGACGGCTCCATTTCACGGCGATTTGGCGGCTCAGGTTTGGGTCTCGCCATCTCGCGCAGGCTGGTTGAGGCCATGGGTGGGCTCATCGACTTCGAGAGCGAAGTCGGACGTGGCAGCCGCTTTTTCTTCACACTTCCGTGCAAACCCTGCGACCCCCCGCATCCGTCCATGGACCTCTCTGGAAAATCCGCCTCCATCGTGATGCGTAATGTCGGGACCACGAGGGCGCTGACCGAGCTGCTCGTCGCGAAGAAAATGCGGGTTCTCGAGCTGCATGACACCTCGGCGGCACACGACCTACTCATCGTCGATGGCTCCCTACCGAAGTCTGAGCTCGACCAAATCGCAAAACAGCAAAACCCGACTCGCATCATCGTCCTCCTGCGCAATGACCGCACGCAGCCCGCTTGGATGCTGCATTCACTGAGCTGGCCCGTGCGCAACGGCTTGCTGGAAACAGCCGTGATGCGCGTACTGCATCCTGATAGGGCCCCAGCGCGCTCCGGTGAGCGCGGCCTTTCGTGGCGGAGTGCTCCAGGCACGAAGGCACTTTTGGTAGAAGACAATCCAGTCAATCAAATCGTCGCACAGTCCATCTTGGAGATACTCGGCATCGAAGTCGACATCGCCGACGATGGCGTAAAGGCCCTCGAAAAGCTGCGTGCAGGGTCATACGACGTCGTGCTCATGGATTGCCAGATGCCAAATATGGACGGTTTTGAGGCCACACGACGCTGGCGCGCCATGGAACCCGCGAATAAACGCGTCCCCATTCTTGCCCTCACCGCTCAAGCTCTCTCCGGCGACGACGATGAATGCCGACGTGCAGGGATGGACGACTACCTAACCAAACCCATCGAACGGCGCTTGCTCATCGCAAAGCTTGAACGACTCCTTTCGAGTAAGTCCCCACAGGCGCCCCTCGAGCGTCCCGCCGCATCGCTTGTTTCTGCAAGCGGCAACGGGAATGTTGGTCTCAAGTCCCCATCCGCAGATCACGAAAACGGAGTGGATCTCGCGCAAATTCGCGACTTCATAGCAGACTTCACGACCCAGGTAGGAGAGGATCCGGCCCAACGAGTCATCCATGCGTTCTTGGTCAACGCACCACTTCAAGCCTCTTCGCTCTGTGCGGCTGCCAACGTGAACGACAGCACGAAAGCCCCCGACTCCACAGGACTCGCTAAAATGGCTCACACGTTACGCGGCGCAACGCGCAGCGTAGGTCTCCGCGCCATCGGCGATGCCCTGGCGGAGCTAGAACGAGACGTGCTCGAAAACAACGCCGAACGCAGCTCCGAGCTGAAGGACCGTGCCCAAAAAATTCAGCACCGTATCGAGACGGTGTGCCGCGCGACCCACGCCGTAGTTGAGGAGGCGACCGCATGAGCGATTACGTACGCAGCTTTCCATCCGGAATCAACCCTAGGCAAGGCTCTGGCGCCTTCGCCAAAGATCCCCATGGACGCCGCAAAGTCATGGTCGTCGACGATGACACCACGATTCTTGTGGGCGTTTCTGCCTACCTCGAAGCGAACGGCTATCAGGCCATTCAGCGCTCAGAAGCCATTGGAACCACCGCCGCAATCAGTCGAGAGCGCCCCGACATCGTCGTCATGGATGTGGAGATGCCGGGTCTTTCTGGCGACGCCATCTCCGAGCTACTCACCAAGCGCGGCGATTCCCTGTGCGTTGTCTTCTACTCGTCGAAGCCACAAGCCGAGCTCGACCGCCTAGTCACCAAAACAGGTGCGCAGGCCGCCATCCCTAAGGGCGACCTGAGGAACTTCATCGCGGCGTTCGAAGCGGCTCTTCCCATCCACCTTCGAGCTAGACGCTAGACGCAGCGCTGATTACAGCGACTGCTCGAAGCGACCGGAGCTCACCGAGCGTGTCGATTGCTGCGGACGACTTCCGCCGTAGCGCTTGCTCTGACGTGCCCAACGAGTATGTCCGCCCATCCAGTTTTCGAGCGCCTGAACGAGCCCTAGCATTCCACTAGAGACCTGTGCATCCGCCCGAACCTTCTGTGCAAGCTCCACAAAGCCACCGACCGCCTCATTGTGTAAGGCGATAGCGCGCGCCAGCGCCACATCGAGCTTGAGTTCCTGCGTGTGCATCAGTGAAAGCACGCCGTTGTGAACGTCTCCCTGCGCGAGTTCCTTCTCGAGCGTCAGGATGTCGTTAGTCCAAGCTATCTCGCTGCTCGCAAAGCGCCTGAGAGCCACTGCGGCTTCGCAGTTTCGCTCCGCAGCGGACAGGCCGTAGCCGTCAGTAAGCTCGCTGAGCAAGAACTCGAAATACATGCCAATCGTGTACTGACGCATGGCGGTGTATTCCTCGAATGCGGGCACCCGCTGCGCCTGCCGATTGCCGTACTCCCACAAGTGTGAGTCGAGCCAGCGCGAGACTTCCAAGCAAAACGCAGCCATCCATTCGTCGCCGCCAAATTGTTCCGCACGCGTGCCGATGTCTCGCAAGGCCACGAGCAACGCCTGCTTGCTGTCGATCTCTCCTTTTCCACGCAGCGCGTCTACGATGCGCTGATTGCGCTCCTGGATCACCGCCTCGGAGGTCACACCTTCCACGAGGTCGTCCAACAGAAAGAAAAGCGTGGTCCAATCTGCGGCAAGCTTCAGCGCAGCTTTGTGCGCATTGGGATAGGTATGTGCCGTGAGGAAGCCAACTTCGGAGATATCGTCGAACATCTCCCCTTTGACCTCTACCTTCATTTCCTGAAGCCAGAGGAGCGTACTTCGCTGAATCTGCGCAGCCTCGGCATTTGCCCGTACAACGAACGGACACGAGAGCATCAACGGATCGACCCCAGCCAAAATCCGAGCATCAGCAGCAGAAACAGCCATCTTGTACCCCCTATCCTGAATAAAACCGCCCCAGTCGCAGCGCGACTGCACCTAAGGACGTAGCCCTTACCTCTAACAAGGAAAAGACGTGGCCCACAAACGAACTCACGGCAACCATCCCACATAATGGACGTCGAACAAGAGACATATTGCACCCCCAGATGGAAACATGCAGCAGACATTTTTCCGCAAATACTCGGCGCAATCGCACCTGACGCAATCTCGGCAACGCTCGAACGGCCAACAGCGAGCATTCCCCGCGAAAATGCGAGTAGGACTACGGACCAGAACCCCCAAACATGGGCTCACACGACGATAAAGAGCTGACTTATCAAGGCGCGGGCCCCGCGGGCCAGATGAACTCCTTACCCGACCGCTTCCTGTGGGGCAGCAGCCGCAAGTCTATCGCACACATGTTGCAAGCGTTTTTGCACCAAATCTGCGTGACGGGCCACAGCCTCCGGCTGCTTACCCAAGTCGCGCTCAATCGTCTCCAATATGTCGCCCAGCGCCGAGAGCCCCACACTCCGCATAGCCCCCCGCACCGAGTGCGCAACCTTTTGCAAATTCTCCACCGAACTCGGACTGCTCGCAAAGATGCTCTCGCACAAGGCCTGGACCTGCGCAGGAACCGTGCGCAAAAATATGGTGACGATTTGAGCGGCAGCTAGGTCACCCACCTGTTCGCGCATGCTCTGGAGGAAGCTTTCGACCTGTTCCACGTCACGGTTTGCGGCCCTGTCCGCGCCTGCCAAAGACCTCGACACATCGTTCTCCGGCGCGTTCGTGGTCTGCAGGAGATTCGGCACAGCCTCAAGCACGGAAAGCGGATCCGACAGCAAACGCTCGAGCTTCGCTATCAACAGACGACGTTCGATGGGCTTTGTCAGATAGTCGTCCATTCCCGCACGGCGACAGGCTTCTTCGTCCCCATCCAGCGCCTGGGCCGTCAACGCTAGAATGGGAGTGCGGCGGCCACCGGCGGCCTCGCGGGCACGCAGCCGTCGCGTCGCTTCAAAGCCATCCATGACGGGCATCTGACAGTCCATCAGAACGATATCGAACTGTGCGTTGCAAAGAATCTCCAACGCGCGCTCTCCATTTTCAGCAATCGACACAGAGAGACCTAGGTCCTCTAAGATAGACTGCGCGACGATCTGATTGACCGGATTGTCCTCCACGACAAGCACCTTCGTGCCCGGAGGACTGCGCCAGGACAGACCGCGCGCAGCAAAGGCCTTGGATGCGTATCCTGGACGCGTGATACTCATGACTGCGGCTTCGAGCGCTGCGCTCCGGACCGGCCACATCATCACGTTCTGGGCCCACGGAGGAGATTCCTGTTCCGGGCGTGTCAACCAAATCAAGTTGGCGGGTGGGGTGCCATCTCCGAGTCGTTTCAGCTCGCGATGGGAGAATGCTGCGTCGACAATCGCGACATCTACCTCTGCTGCCAAAATCTGCTGCGGCGTGGCACTTTCCACAGAATAGCCTCGATGTGCGAGCAGCTCGACCAAAGCGAACCGCGTACCCTCATGCGGAGAGGCGACCAGGGCTACCTTACCGTTCGCTTGAGACTCCAATGGACCCTTCTGGCTGGCGCGACAGGGCAAACTAAAGAAGAACCGACTACCTTTTCCGTACTCGCTCTCGAAGTCAATGGCGCCCCCCATGGCTTCGACCAAGCGCCGCGAAATTGCAAGCCCAAGACCTGACCCACCAAATCGCCGCGAGATCGAACCGTCCGCCTGTGTAAAGGGAGCAAACAAGCGCGAACGTGTATTCTCATCGATACCGATGCCTGTATCGCTCACACAAAAGCGCAGGCGACACGCTGCGTGCTCCACCGCGTCCTCGAGAGCGACTCGGATGTGCACCTCGCCATCCGACGTGAATTTCACCGCATTGGCGACTAGATTGGTGAGCGTCTGGCGAGTTCTTGTCATGTCGCCAAGCACAGTCTCTGGCACGTTTCGATCTACCACAGCGTACAGCTCGATGCGCTTTCCCTGCGCGCGTACTGCATTCATGGCGAGTACATCGTCTACGAGTGCACGCGGCTCGAAGGGAGCATCCTCGAGTTCTAGACTGCCCGCCTCCACCTTCGACAGGTCGAGCACATCGTTGACCAGTGCCAACAGGTTGTCGGCACAGGTTCGGAGCGTCTCGAGTTGCTCCGCTTGCCGCCTGTTGAGCGAGGTGCGTGAGAGGATGTCGCTCATGCCCAGAATACCGTTCAGCGGGGTACGCATCTCGTGGCTCATGGTGGCCAAGAAATCGCCCTTGGCGCGAGCCGCATCTTCGGCGCGAGCACGCGCCTTCTCGAGCTCCGCTTCCACCTCTTTGCGAGCCGTGACGTCGATCTCGACACACACGACTTTGTTCACATCTCCCACCATCACGCGCTTGGCCTGGATGAAGAGCCACTTCGGCTTGCCCTCCACATCGACCAACAACTCCTCGACGCCTTCTCCGCGCAGAAAAAGTGCTTCACGGAGCCGCTCAAGCGTGTCGGGATTGGCCTGTGCCTCGCGCAGAATGCTGAAGCGGCTCGCACCTTCGACATCGGACAGCCTCTTGCCGGAGAGGTCCTCAAAAGCCTTATTTACCCACTCGATTCGGCCCTGAGAATCAGCGATGACGACGCCGTTGGAAGTATGGCTCGCGACGATACCGAGTCTCGCCTCGGCTTCGCGAGCCGCCAAAGCGCGCTCAGCGGCAACCCTCGCCACCATGTCTTCTTCCAGCTTGCATCGCGAGGCTTCAAGGCACTCGCGTTGATAGCCTTCGACCAGCGCCTTGTTGCGCAACGAATGGGCCCAAATACCGCACAGCGTGACCTGAAGAATGGCGATGCCGAAATGAAAGACGAGACGGGAGATACTGACGAAGGAAGATTCGAAAAAGTACAGATTGACGCCCGAGTTGTGGAGGACGGCAAACAGGATGTGCTGGGCGATGATGAGCAGCGTACCGGGCCACATCGAGGCGCCATCTTGGTAGGCAACCATCGCGGTGAAGGCGGTGAAGAAGAAGAAGTGCATCTCTGCCATACCGTGCATCTGCCAGATGTGCAGGGCACAGAAGATCTGGAGCGCAATACCGGCGGTTACGCGAGTAACTCGGTGACGCGGCAATAGCGCAACAGACAGAAAGAACATCAAGCCCGCAGCGCCCGCGATAGCAAACGACGCGAGCCAGGTGTCGTAGAACGCAGCAAACAAGACACTCAGACAAAGGTGCAACCCGACGAGGGCGCACATCAATTTGTCTCCCTTCGCGTACACCTCCCGCATGATCCCATCGACCCGCAGCGGATCGCTGCAGAACGATTCAAAAGTCGCGAATTGAGCGACAGGAAGCGGACTCGCGGCTGTCTCCGACATCGCAGCACCATCCATAGTAAGGGAATGAACTACGCGCGCAGGCCACGGGACCTGCGCTCCAACCGACGACGCGTCTTCGCGCTACTGCTTCGTTTCGAGGCTATTCGTGGCGACTACCGAAGGAAGCTCGCAACCGTAAGCGGGTGTCTCAGGCACGGTCGCGGGCTCAGACCCGAGCAACGCCTCGAGCGCGATGCGGACATATTCCGTTTGCGGGTCCGTACAGTAGCGGGAAGCGTTGTAATTGCCGCGATACTGAATGCGCGCCATGGGGTCGACCAGGACCGCCTGCGGCGTCGCATAGACGCCGACCTCGGCCGCAATGCTGCCGTGTTGATCCAGCACATACGGCATATCGAGGCCTAGGTCCTTCAAGCGCTTTTCCGTGGCCTCGACGGCTTCCGTCGACTGGACCACGGCCACAAATCGCACGCGCTCGCCGAAGCGTGTCTGCAGCTCTTGAAGATGATCCAAGTTAAAGCGCGAGCACGAGCAAGCGGGGTTGAAGAAGTTGAACAGGACGGGCGGTGCATCCGCGCCGGTCGTAAGCGATAGCGCGCTTCCCCAAGCTCCGTAGTTCCACGTCGAACCAACGGGGAGCTGGATGAGGTCGGCTGGGCGAGGCGTCGGCAACGAGTACCTCAGGTCCTCCTGCCAGAACACAAAGCCGACCACAGCGAAGCAGCCTAGCGACGTGAGAATGACGATGAACAATCGCAAAGGCGACGTCCTCGCTCTGGGCATAAACGGTTGTTCGACCTCAGGCTTCACGTGCAGTTCTTCCCCAAGCACTAGCAAGTACACTGTGCGGGGTGTGCCAGGTTCCTGTCACCTTGAAAAAGCCGCTGCGGCGGCCGCAAGAAGCGCAGCAGCCTGTTTCAGCAAGCAAGTAAAAGCCCTAGATTGCGCGCCTTCTGCGCACATGCGCCGAGGTCTCACAGACCCAAGCTGCGGGCCCGACTCGCAATCCCACCACGATGGGTCACGCTCGCTGCGTAGGAGAACGTAATGATAGACTTTCAGCGCTCCGCACGAGAGCTCGAACTCGAAGTGAAGACCTTGGCCTTCGTGCGCGAGGTCGTGATTCCCTATGAGCGCGATCCGCGCTTGAGCGCGCACGGACCCAGCGAAGATTTAGTGCAAGAGCTTCGTGAAAAAGCGCGCCTTGTAGGCCTGTGCGCGCCTCAAGCGAGTGTAGCCATGGGTGGGCTTGGACTGACCCACCGCGAAACAGCCACCGTCCTGCGAGCCGCGGGCTATTCGCTTCTGGGCCCCCTAGCCATGAACTGCATGGCTCCCGATGAGGGCAACATCCACATGCTCGAAAAGGTCGCAAATCCTGAGCAACAGGAACGTTTCCTCCGTCCCCTCGCACAAGGCCACGTACGATCAGCTTTTCTCATGACTGAACCCGACGGCGGCGCAGGCTCCGATCCCTCGATGCTGAAGACTACCGCGGTGCCAGCGGGCAAAGACTTTATCCTCAACGGGAGAAAGTGGCTGATCACAGGCGCACGCGGCGCAAAATTTGGAATCGTGATGGCGCGCACGGGCGAGCACGCGACCATGTTCCTCACTGATATGAGCGCCGCAGGCATCACCATCGAACGCGTGCTCGACACCATCGACACCTCGATGACGGGAGGCCACTCGGTGGTGCGTCTCGACAATGTACGGATTCCCGCAGAAAATGTGCTCGGTGAGATAAATCAGGGCTTCAAGTACGCCCAAGTGCGACTGGCTCCTGCGCGCCTTACGCACTGCATGCGCTGGTGGGGTGCGGCCAAACGCGCGCACGACATCGCCGCCGTCTATGCGTGCCAGCGCAAAGCCTTTGGTAAGCAGCTTATCGACCATGAGGGGGTGGGCTTCATGCTCGCCGACAATCTGATCGACCTCGAGCAATCGCGGCTGATCATCGACCACACCGCTTGGGTGCTCGACCAGGGCGAGCGTGGCACACACGAATCGTCGCTCGCCAAGGTAGCTTGCTCCGAAGCGCTGTATCGCGTGGCAGATCGCTGTGTCCAAGTGCTGGGCGGCACGGGCATCACCCAGGACACACCGGTAGAGCAAATCTTCCGCGAAATACGGGCGTTCCGCATCTACGATGGGCCCTCCGAAGTGCACCGCTGGTCGCTGGCCAAGCGCATCAAGCGCGAATACAGCACGCCCTCTGACGCGCAAGGATAGTCACCACACAGGTCCTGCGCGCGGGGGAACCCAGACGGGTTTCGCACCGCCTCTAGTCACGCGGCGCGCCTCGTTCTCCGCTCGTGAGGTCGCCCACAAAAGCGGCTCTGAGCTGGTTCAGTGGGTAAAGGCGTGATAGCTGAAGGGCGCTGTGATGGATTTCAACGAACAAAAGCGCGCCTTGATGGAAGCGCTCATGCCGCTTTGCCCTTTCGTATCGGTCGACGCGACCATGCAGGATGTCAAGGTACCCGAGGGATTGAAGCGCGCAGATCTCGTGCTGCGTGTGGGACGCGATCCGCGCGTCATGGGCATGCCGGATCTTACCCTCGACGAGAAGGGCTTCAGCGCGACCATCTCGCTCCAAGGGGTCCGGCACTTTATCGTGGTGCCGTGGGAAGCCTGCGCACGCCTTTGGGTCGGTGAGCCTTACGCTGGCCCACTCGTCGTTTGGCCCACCGCGGTCGAAAAGCCCAAGCCGCCGACACCCACCGGCCCAACCTTGCGCATCGTCAAGGGCGGCGCTTGAAGCCAAGCGTCTGAAACGAACGCCTAGCCACGAAGGCGCGCCTCAATCCGTCCTCAAGGTTTGGCGGGAACTGAGCCATGGGCGTGAGCTGCAGATGAGGTGTCCTTCGTCGCGGGCGCCGACTTCTCCGCGGGCGACGTCACCCGCGCCGCGTTCGTGTTCTTCTCAGCGGGGGCGACGACCTTCGACGGAGTCACCGGCTTCGAATCGGGTGCTGCTGCCACAGGCGCCGCAGACGCAGGCTTCGTAACGGGCGTTACCTTCGACGGGGTTACCGGCTTCGTAGCGGGCGCTGCTGCCACAGGCGCCGCGGATGCTGGCTTCGTGGCGGGCGCGGCCGCCTTTGTCGTCGGCGCCGTCTTCTCCGCAGGAGCCGCCGCTTTTGTCGTCGGCGCCGTCTTCTCTGCAGGAGCCGCCGCCTTTGCCATCGGCGCTGTCTTCTCTGCAGGAGCCGCCGCTTGCGGGGTCTTTTCGCTCGCCTTCGTCTTCTCAGCAGCAGCGTCGGACTTGGCCTTCTCGATGCTCTCGCGCTTGCCTCGCGCCTCGGTCAGGCGCGCACGCACCTGCGCCAGCGCCTCGCCGGAAGCAGCCGCATCGACTTGGAGCTTCGCAATATCCGCCTCCACCTTTACCTTGCGCCTGTCGAAGCCGGAGAGTCCTGCCACCAACGTCCGCAATTTATACGCCTCACGCTGTGCGGCAGCCGAGGCCTCGTTTGCGGCCTTAGCGGCAGGCTCGGCCAGCTCCAATGCCTTTTGAGCGGGGTCGTAGTTCGCCTGCGTCGTCTCGGCTTCGGCCTTGGCCTGGTCGTGACCAGCCTGCGCCTCGGCCAGCGCCGCCTGGGCCTTATCGAGCGCCGCCTGGGCCCTCACCGCAGCCTGGGAGGCCGCCTCGCCCTCCTTGGGAGCTTTCGCTGCCAAATTCGCCTGCGCCTTCTCCGCGGCCTGTTGCGCGCGCTCGAGACCTCCCTGCGCGGTCCTGTGCTTGTTTGCAGCCCGCGCGCGGCCTGACTCCCGCGTTCGCTGCTCTCCCTTGAGCGCGTTCAGCGCGTCCTGGGCTTCCTTGGCTGCCGCCTTCGCCTTGGCTGCGGCATCGAGCCCCGCGCTAGCCGCTGCATGCAGCGCCGCTTCGGCAAGCAGTGCGCTCTCCCCGCTCTTTGCGGCGAGGCTCCCCTTCTCCGCCACACCCGTGAGGCTGGTTTCGGCCTCCTCGAGCTTATCGATGGAACGCGGTTCCTTGTCGTCCGCCAGGCCCTTATTGGCAGCCTCGAAACGCGCAGCGGATGCCTTGCCTTGGTTCAGCGAGCGTCTCAGCTCAAGACTCAAGGTCGCGAAGCTGACGTTCTGCGTCTTCAACTCCGCCGCGCTCTTCTCAGCGATTTCACGCTGCGCTGAGGCCACCTTGAGTGCATCTTGCGCTTTCGCAGAGGCTGAGACGACAGCTTGAGACAGCTCCCCCGGAGCTGCCGCAGGCGCAACCTGCTTGGCTTGCGTCGTGACTACTTTTTCAGCGCTCGCATCGCTGGCTTTTTCGACTTTGGGCGCGACCTTGGGGACAGCTGCCGCTTCCTTGGAAGCAGACGGCACCGCTGTGGGCGCCTCCTGCTTCACCGGCTTCGGTTCTTCGGCCGCAACATTGCCGCCGAGCGCCATGGTGATAGCGGCCAGCGCAGTGAGGCTCGTACCGATTCGTTTCATCTCATCCTCCGTAATCCGGCGTCTGTCTGAAAGAGTCGTTCGTTATCTCAACGTCTCACTCGAAAACCAACCCCGAATGCCTCGTCGCCTCGAGTTTTTTTCGAATCTCGTGCGGCATTTCAGAATCGCACGACACGTTCGCTTAGATTTTTTCGAGAATATACGAACAAATCCCCGTTCCAGGCGTTGTTCGCGCTAGACGATGCTCGACTGGCGCCTAGTCTAAGGGCTGCCTTCTGAACAAATGAATAGAAAACCATGAGATGTACGTGTAAGTCGCGGACGATCTCCTAAGCTTTGCGACAAGGAGTGTTATGCGACCTTCGAAAACTCGGTCCCCCTTGATTCGCGGACGCTCGATGCTCATCTTGCTCGGCTGTGTGGTCGCCTGCGCGTTCGCGAGCACCTACGGCCAATGGGGTGTCGAAGCGCAAGCCCCTCGGAGTTCCATCATGTCAAAACGAACCTACGAGAAGCCGGCTCCTTCCGAGTTGAAGAAGAATCTCACGCCACTCCAGTATGAGGTTACGCAACGCGACGCGACTGAGCCCGCGTTTCGGAATGCATTTTGGGACAACCATGAGGCCGGTCTGTACGTAGACATCGCCTCTGGAGAGCCCCTATTTGCTTCAACCGACAAGTTCGAGTCGGGCACGGGCTGGCCAAGCTTTACGCAGCCTGTCGAACCGGGCCGGGTGGTTGAAAAAGCAGACAAAACCTACGGCATGGTGCGCGTCGAAGTGCGCTCGAAGGTCGGCGATTCTCACTTGGGTCACGTGTTCGACGACGGGCCTGGTCCGAATGGACTTCGCTACTGCATCAACTCCGCGTCGCTCCGCTTTATCCCCGTCGACAAGCTCGAGAGCGAAAACTACGGCGAGTACAAGGCGTTGTTCAGCCAAGCCAAGGCATCGAGTGCAGCTCAAGAGCCAGCGACGCAAAACGCCTGCACAGCGCCTGCGCCAGGACAAGTGGCCGGCTGTGAAGCCACGCTAGAAACCGCCGTGCTCGCTGGCGGATGCTTCTGGGGCATGGAAGACATCCTGCGCAAGATCCCGGGTGTTCTTGAGACAGAAGTCGGGTATGCGGGTGGCAGCAGCGCCTCGCCGAACTACGAGCAGGTCAAGACGGGCCGCACGGGACATGCCGAATCCGTGCGCATCCTGTTCGACCCAAAGCAAATCTCTTACGCTGATCTGCTCGAAAAATGGTTCTTCAAGATGCACGATCCCACGACGAAAAACCGCCAGGGCAACGATGTCGGAACGCAGTACCGCTCGGTTATTTTTGTGACGTCCGACGCGCAGCGCAAGACCGCCGAGGAAGTCAAAGCGCTCGTGAATCGCTCTGGCAAGTGGAAGAGCGACGTGGTCACTGAGATCGTCCAAGCGGGCGCATTTACGCCTGCAGAGGACTACCACCAGGATTACTTGGTCAAGCACCCTGGTGGCTACACGTGCCACTTCATGCGCAACTAGGACGCGAGCCTTTACGGAACAATCTTACAGGTCTGAGGGAAGCCTGCTGGCAGGCCTGAACCGTAAGGTCTGGTGCCGTAAGGGTGGTCCCGCAAAAACTGCATTGCGGAGCCACCCAGGCCTAGCCGGCCCAGCACAACATGTCCGCCACCATCGTCACAATCGACGGCTGTCCCCCCAAGGCTCGCGATTTCTTTACTCATCGTCGCACTCTGTTGGGCGAAATCGATGATGACCACGTCCTTGCCTGGTGCCCCGTGCGCGAACAACACGCTCGGCGGATTGCTCGCATCCTGAAGCTTGTTGGCGCCGAACCCCTTGCCGCCTGAGTAGACGATGCCGCTCGCGAGGTAGTTCGAGCGCAGATAGAACATCGCCCCTGCCTGCAGACCACCTGCGCTGTAGCCTGCAACGTGGATGCGCGCGGTGTCGACGATGCCCTTCTCGATGGCGCAGGCCAGGATTTGGTCGGCCGCGTCGAAATCACCCGTGTACCAAACCGCCCACGGACCTCCCGTGCTGGTGCCATTGCCACTCGCCTTCTCCCACGAAGCCACAAGCCCACCTTGAGCTTGAACGCCGGTGGTCGAGCCTGGTAGCCCTTGGAGAACCTCGGTCGCAGAGCTTCCGGTTCCGTGGAAGTAGAAGTACACCGGGCCGGGCTTCGAACCAACCCAGAGCCGAACCGTAGACCCTGCCACGGTCAGCGAGCCGTCCTTTAGATCTGGGCATGCTCCCGATGGTTTCGGCAACTGGGCCGCGCTTGGACGCGTGCCTGGGCCCGGCACTGGCGGGTTCGAACCACCGTCGTCTCCATCTCCCCCATCGCCGTCGCCTGCGGTGCTGTCACCATCGCCTACTGTTCCATCACCGTCGCCGGGCCAAAGCACAGCGTCTCCGTCTCCCGATACGGCATCACCATCGCCCCAATCGGTTGACCCATCGCCATCGCCGTCCCCGGGCGGTTGATATTCGCCTCCTCCTATCGGATCCCCATCGGTTGTCAGTCCATCTGTCGCGTCTTCGCCGCAGCCAAGCAGCAGGATCGCACCCACCAGAAAATTCTGCCGTAGCCCCATTTTCCCCAGCCTCCGCTCGACCCTACGCTTTGGGCGCAGATACGTGAGCCAGAGGATTTCCCCGCTTTTCAACGAGGAAAGTCAAGCAACCTGAGTCTTACATCTTACTCTCAGTGCGTTTTGCAACAGCGGCAATTCTTTGCATCGCGCGAGAGCGTAGGTTTCCTGCAACCGTGCATCCTGGGGCTGTAAACAGCTTACTTGCAGCGAGGGTCCGCGCGGATATTGTCGAGAAAGAATCGGTTCGTCACCGTGATGCCGTTCTTGTTATTCGGCAAGAATGCGATGT
>CAZEWA010000004.1:53620-55458 GCA_964515685.1 uncultured Polyangiales bacterium
GCGTCGTCGGTGGGTGTGACGCCATCGGTATTCTGCTCGGCTCGAAGAAATCCGAGATTTACCGGCGGCAAGCAGTGGTACCACGGAGCCATCTCGGCCCCGAGGTTCAAGTCGCCTGCCCCGGTGCCACTCGTGCGCTCGAACGATGGATTGGCAAGGTCCGGGAACAGCCCAGGAGGCTCGCCGCTATCCGCCTCACCGCTATCCTGCCCACCATTGGCGTCTACACCGACATGTGCGTCGCTGAAGCCTGCATCTGGCAGCTCCGCATCGCCCGTGCTGGCGTCCAATCTTGCGCCGCCCGCGTCGACGGCCCCCGTCGACCCATCCTGCTCGCCGTTCATCCCGCCGCTATCCGGGGGCAGCAAGGGACCGCCGCCCTCGGTGCACTTCTGGTTGGCAGCACACTCGCCCCCCAGCGAAACATCCGACTGACAGGCCGAGAACCACAACACACCGATAACAAGCGCGGTTCGTGCAGAACCTACTCGGAGAGAAGCGCGTCGAAATGGTCCCCAAGGCCCCATGAGGTCCAGGTTACGCTCGCTTGCAGAAAGCGCCAAGTGGGCTCCCTGCGAGGCGCCGGACTCTCAGTTGATTACGCTGAGGCGGCGCGCGATTTCGGCGGCCAGCTCACGATAATGAAGTGCGCCGCGTGACTTTTCGTCGTGCTCGAAGATTTCGGTGCCTTCGTGCTGGGCGCGCGACAGGCTGGTGCTGACGCCGATGCGCACCGGGACGAGTGCATCGCCGTAGTTCTGCTCGAGCGACGACAACACGGTCTCGTTCATGGAGGGTGTGCGCGTGTCGTAGCGGGTGATGACTACGCCCAGCAGATCAAGCTGCGGGTTCAAGCGCGCCCCTACCTGCTGAGACTGACGCAGGAGGCTTTCCACGCCGCGCAGCGCGAGCGGGGAGAGGTCACAAGGCACGAGCAAGTAGTCCGAGGCCACGAGCGCATTGAGCGTAAGATTGCCAAGATTCGGCGGGCAATCGATCACGATGACGTCGTAGTAGGTGCGCGTGACCTCGAGCGCGTCGCGCAAGATCATCTCCTTACCGATCTTGGCGCTCAGCAGATTTTCGGCCTCGTTCAGTGCAGGATCCGACGGCGTGATACGCAAGAACGGCACGCTCGTATCGGTAGCCACATCCATCACCTGGCCGGGCTCTTCTGCGGTGAGTAAGGTCGAGAGCTTTCCGCCACCTTGCAACACCTGCGAGCGAATGCTCGTGCCTACATGGCCCTGCGGGTCGAGGTCGACCAACAGAACCCGCTGCTGGTGAAAGCGCGCCAGGGCCGCAGCCAAGTTCACACTGGTGGTGGTCTTTCCGACGCCCCCCTTGAGCGAAGCCACCGAGATGACCTTCGCTGCATGGGAGCCGCGTGCACGCCGCTCCGAGCTCGTCGCAAGTCGCTTGATCCCGTGTCGAAATAGGCTCTTCATCGCACCACCCCAGGCGTTCAATCTGCGTGCAAACGAGACTGATCCTCGTGGAGCAACGCGTCAACACGTATGACGCAACAAAAACGCTAGGTGCCACGCGTGATCCATGCAGGAATCTGCGGGTTCTGGCCCTATTTCGGGAGCGCCAACCGGAATCGCCCCGTGCGCTCGTCGAAAACTTCCAACGAAAACCTGAGGTTTCAGTCAGCGAGCGTCAAGGTTTACAGGCGCCACCCTCAGACGCGCCTCGGCGGCCGACACCTTGGCCATCAGCACTTCGGTCTCGGCGCGACGCAGTAAGGAGCGCGCTTCGGCAATTTTCTCGATGCCGTTCACGCCGAGGTCGTAGCCCGCTTGCGCGTCTTCGAGACGCTTGAGTGCGAGCGTCCG